>JBBQQV010000123.1:0-7791 GCA_038215505.1 Lysobacterales bacterium | reverse complement strand
TACGGCGGGGCGCACTTCACCAAACATCACTCGCGGTTGCCGCTGGTAGTAGCTGCCCCAGCTCGCGCCGCCATCGGGCAAGCAACCTGGATCAGCATCCGCGAGCACCACTGGCGCGTAATGAAGCCGACCCAGCAATCGTTCTACGTGCCGGGTCGCGGTAAATACCACCCAGCGATAACCAAGGCGCTCGATCAACTCACTCAGAAATACGAACAGCAACAGGCCGCTGCCTTTCCAGGTGGAAACGAGGTTACCGATTTCCAGAATCTGCTCGCGGCCGACAGGCTCGCCCTTGGCCTCGCCGATCAGCTGTTCGATGGGTGAGCGCAGATAGGTCTCGGCAAACAGTTTGCCGCTGGAAGCAGCTGCCAAACCCACTGCGGCGCAGTAAGAGGACGCGCCAGTCAGGGTGATCAACTGCGGCTGGAAATGGTTGATCTGGGCACCGTAAACACGCTGAAAGCGCGCGCCGATGTAGCGTTCGACGTTTTGCCGATTCAGCGTTCCGGCAGGGTGAAGGGAAAACTGCGCCAGCCTCAATCGGCCGGCAGGCAGGCGGGCGCCGCCGCGCTCGATGGCTTCCGCCGAGTTATTCATGATCGCCTGCATGGTCGTACACCGATGGTCGTTCTCTGCCTGAGGCGAACCATAGCGACGCAAACTTAAGCCAAACTTAGGCCAAGGTTAGGCAGCCGTTTTCTGCAGTGAACCTGTCCGTGAAGTCACTGTAAACGTTCAGTTTGCTGGTGATTGCAGCGCCGGATTGTCATAGAACCTGAACGCAAAGACCGGTCAGACTGGCAGCGTGGATAGCGACGGCTCACTGCGCGGCGTTGCGACATCAGCCTTATTCGCGAATCTGCGCGAAGCCCGCCACATCGCGCAGACACGTCCGGCGAGTGTCGCCGGTACTATGGGAAGACTTCCCACAAATCCCGAGGTGGTGCATGCGCGCTGTAATCGCTCTGTTTGGCTTGCTCTGTATTGCAGCTCCGACCATGGCTATTGATCTGCCGCGCACCGAGGCACCCGCCGAGGCCAAGCTCTACATCATCAGCCCGTCCTCCGGCGAGACGGTAAAGAGTCCGGTCACTGTTCGTTTCGGATTGAGCGGCATGGGTGTTGCCCCCGCCGGCACGGTTGCCGCCAAGACCGGCCACCATCACTTATTGATCGATACCGACCTGCCAGAAATGGGGCTACCCATTCCCAACGATGCGAAGCACCTGCATTTTGGCGGAGGCCAGACTGAAACGACGTTGGAACTTGCACCCGGCGAACACACGCTGCAGCTTCTGCTCGGCGACCACAGCCACATTCCGCACAAACAGCCGGTGCTGTCGCAGCGGATTACGATTGTGGTTGAGTAACTAGCCCGGACTTTTCATGAATTGTGCACGCCCTCATGAAAAGGCCGGGTTAGCCCGGCCTTGCAGGAAGGCAGCCGAGCAAGCTTGGCTTCGATGACACTTCGAGCAACGCGCGCACACCACTTTTGTAGAGCAGAACTTGCTCCGCTGCCGTTAGCCAATGCATGGGTCGAACGATAAGCCTGTCCGTACTTCTCAGTTGCGAAACAACTGCGTCAACTGCAATGCATCGAAACCGAACGGCAGCCGCGCGGGAGCGCGGGAGCGCGGCCCTGCAAGGCGCTATCGCACCCGGATTTGATCGGGCGAGCTTGGCCTCAACGCACCCACTGCAAAGCAAGCAAGCCGACCACAATCATCGCCGCGCCGCTCATGCGCAGGGTGCTTTCGGGGATTTCCAGCAACTGCTGGGCTACCCGCTTCCACGCGGCTGGGCCAACAAACAGCACCAGCCCTTCGATGACCAACACTAGGCATAAGGCGGCCAACAGATCGCTGGACATGCGGTCAGAGCATAAGTGTTTGCAGCAGGATCTGCCTGTTAGCGCGGACCACCAGAGTCTTTGAAATAACGCATGAACTCGGAATCACGATCCAACACCAGTACGTCATTGCCGCTGCCAAACGAGTTGCGGTATGCCTCCAGACTGCGGCTGAAGGCGTAGAACTCGGCGTTCTGGCCAAATGCCTTGGCATAGGTCTCGGCAGCCACCGCATCGCCTTCACCGCGCAGTCGCTGACTGTCGCGATCTGCCTCCGCGACGATCACCACTCGCTGCCTGTCCGCATTCGAGCGGATGATTTCAGACTGCTCGGTACCTTGCGCACGCAGGGCGTTGGCAACCCGCAGTCGCTCGGCGCGCATGCGCTCAAACACCGAACCCAGCACGCCGCCATCCTCGGGCAAATCGATACGCTTGATGCGCACGTCGACCACTTCAACGCCCAACTCCGCCGCACCGACGTTGGCGACTTCGACAAAACGCTCGGCCAGGTTGGTACGCACGCCGCCAACCACTTCTTTCAGCGTGCGCTGATTGAATTCGTTGCGGATGGCTTCTTTGACGATGGGCGAGAGTCGCTGGGTGGCGTTGGCCTCGATGCCGGCAGCGGCACCGTAGAACTTGCGCACATCAGCGATTCGCCATTTGACGAAGAAATCGACACTGACGTCCTTCTTCTCAGAGGTCAGATAGCGCTCAGGCTGTCCATCCAGTGACAGCACTCGGCGATCAAACTTCATGACGGTTTGGGCGAGCGGCAGCTTGAAATGGATGCCGGGCAGGATGTCGCTTTCAACAATCCGACCAAATTGAAAGCGCAGCGCGACCTCGTTTTCGCGCACTTGATAAACCGAGTTCAGCGCCAAAAAACCAAGCACGACAGCAATGACTGGGATGTAGGTTTTCATCAGCGATTCTCCTCACGGCCACCGCGCTCAGGGCGCACCTGCTCACGCACTCTGCGCTCAGGCGCGCTCGCCGGAAGTGCGGCCGCAGCTGCGGGCAAACGGTTTAAAGGCGTATCGGCGGTCATGCCGCCATCCAAGGGCAAATACAGGACGTTGTCGCCGTCCCCGGAATACACCTTGCGGGTATTCGACAACACCCGCTCCATCGACTCCAGATACAGGCGTTGGCGAGTGACCTCTGGGGCCTTCCGATATTGCTCGGCGAGCAAGTTGAAGCGATCCGCTTCACCTAGCGCGCGCGCGATCACCGCTTCCTTGTGACCTTCCGCTTCGGCGCGGATACGTGCGGCTTCACCACGCGCTTCTGGCACCACCGAACTGGCGTAGGCCAAGGCTTCACTCTCGATGCGTTCGCGGTCTTCGCGGGCACTGATGGCGTCATCAAATGCTTCGCGCACCTCAGTCGGCGGCCGCGCGTTTTGGATATTGAACACCGACACCGACAGCCCGGTCTTGTAGCTGTCCAGGGTGGCCTGCAATCGCTTGCGGGCGGCTGCCGCCAGCGCGGCGCGCTCGCCGGTGAGCACCGAGTCCATCATGGATGAACCAATCACATCACGCACCGCGCTTTCTGCCGCCTGCTTCAAGGTGTCTTCCGGATCACGCGCGCCAAACAGATTGAGCTGCGGATCGGCGACCAGATACTGCACGTTGTATTCGATCTGGACGATGTTCTCGTCGCTGGTGAGCATGCGCACTTGCCCGGTGTGGCTGCTGAGCTGGGTGACATCGACCTTGGTCACGGTCTCAAACGGACGCGGCAACTTGAAGTTCGGTCCAGGCCCCATCAGTCGATCAAACTTGCCAAAGCGCAGCACCACGCCGCGCTCGCGCTCATCCACCATCACCCAGGCATCAAACACCAGCCACACGGCCAGCAAGCCGCCGATGATTAACAGCAGGTTGGGCCCGCCCTGAGCGCTGCTGCGGCCCGAATTGCCGGAGCCATTGCCGCCGCCGAAAACACGTCCCAAGTTGGCCTTCAGTTTTTCCAGAAATGCATCGACATCCGGACCTTGGCCCTGATCGCTGCGTTTGCCCGGATCGCTGTCCTTACGGCCGTTGTTCCACGGATCTTTCTTGTCGCCGCCGGGCTCGTTCCACGCCATGTCGGCAGGTTCATTCGTTGCCATGGGCGAAGCGGCTGCGGATTGTGATCGCTGGCGCGCGAATGACCATCGCAACGCGGCTAGCGCGCGATTGAGGCGAGAGGGTTGGCTCATAGGACTAAGTCTCGGTTGATGCAAATCAATGATGCAAATGGAGATGTTGCAGACTGGCACGTCTCAAACACGGATGTTTCAAGTGCGAGCGCGCTCACGTCAGCGCTGCCAACGCTTCAGCACGCGCATCCAGCTCGGCGCCCAATTGGCCGCGCAGAGCGCTGGCATCGGCGTCGTTGCCCACACACAGTTGGGCGGCAAGCCGCTCGGGCAAGTCCAATTCAAGTGACCAGCCTTCTTCATCGGCGTCCTCATTCACCACCGCACCGGCGGCGAACAAACGCGCACGCATGCGTCCGGCCATTGCCGGCAACTTGATCCACTGGTGAATGCGCGCAGAGGGAAACTTCTCCGAGATCGCTTCGCGAAGCATGTCAATGCCTGCACCGCTGTGGGCCGACACCCACACTCGCCGCACCGCCCCATCCTCGTCGCGATCACTGCGCGGCACTGCGTCTTCGATCAAATCCAGTTTGTTGAACACCACCAGCTGCGGAATGTCGCCTGCTTCGATGTCGTTCAACACTTCCTGTACTTGGCCGATGCGCTCCTCGCGCAACGGATCGGCAGCGTCGACCACGTGCAACAAAAGATCGGCGTCGCGCGCTTCGCTCAAGGTCGAACGAAAGGCCGCAATCAAGTCGTGTGGCAGGTCGCGAACGAAGCCGACGGTGTCGGCCAGCGCGACCGGGCCGCATTGCAGACCCGCCAAGCGGCGCACGGTGGGATCCAGCGTGGCGAACAGCTTGTCTGCGGCGTAAGCATCCGCGCCGGTCAAGGCGTTGAACAAGGTCGACTTGCCGGCATTGGTGTAGCCGATCAAGGCGACCCGCGGCATTTGATTGCGCAAGCGCGCGCGGCGCATCTGGGTGCGTTGGACTTCGACCTTTTCCAGTCGCGCCTTCAACAAATCGACGCGCTTGGAAAGCAAGCGGCGATCTATTTCCAACTGGGTCTCGCCCGGACCGCGCAGACCGATTGAACCGCCACGTTGGCGCTCAAGATGGGTCCAGCCGCGTACCAAGCGGGTCGCCATGTGCTTGAGCTGGGCAAGCTCGACCTGCAACTTGCCTTCGTGGCTGCGCGCTCGTTGCGCAAAAATGTCCAGGATCAAGCCAGTTCGATCCACCACGCGCCGCTCCAGAGCGCGCTCGAGATTGCGCTCCTGCACCGGCGTCAGGGCGTGATTCACCAGCACCAGATCGGCATCCGTGGCTTCGCACAGCGCGCGCGCTTCTTCCACCTTGCCGGTGCCAAGCAACAGCGCCGGATTCGGACGTTCCAAGCGGGCATGCAGGGTCGCAACAACCCTCGCGCCGGCCGAGCGCGTCAGCTCGACAAACTCGTCGAGCAAGGTGGGGTCTTGCGCACCTGGCCGGTAAGGCTGGATCAGCAGTGCATTTTCACCCTTGCGGGAACGTTCAAACACGCCGGCACTAATCCCCGACGTGCACGCTGTCGTCGCCGGCGTGATCGCCGCCGGCGTGATCACCGCCTGGCGGTCCCAGTCGCACGTTGCGAGAAGGCACCACGGTGGAAATCGCGTGTTTGTAGACCATTTGGCTGACGGTATTGCGTAACAGCACCACAAACTGGTCGAACGATTCGACCGTGCCCTGCAGCTTGATGCCGTTGACTAGATAGATAGACACCGGTACGCGCTCACGGCGCAAGGCGTTGAGAAATGGGTCCTGCAAAGACTGGCCTTTCGACATCACAAATTATCTCCTGCTGATTTATTGTTGTGCGCGACCGCTGGCGTATGAACGCTTGCGGCCGCGGGCGCCGTCGACTGCCAAGGTCCCAAAACTGGGGGGCAGCGCCGGCAATTCAAGTGCAAGGCGCAAATCAACTATTCGTTGCGCCGGCAAATGGTACACGCAGGCCGTGTTCAGGACGTGGGCACGAAGTCCAGCAACAGGCGTTTCAACTTGCCACGTTCTGTATTTGCGCTGGGATCAACGCGGAACACATCACATTCACCTCGCAGCAGGGTGCGTTGGCGCTTGGCCAGCTGGGCGCTGGCATGGATCACCAATTGGCGGAACTGCTCGGCGCTGCTGTGTCCCTCCAGATGCTCCCACGCCTGCCGATAGCCCACTGCGCGCATCGCCGGCAAGTCAGCATGCAGGCGTGAATCCGCACGCAATCGGCGCACCTCATCGAGAAAGCCGGCCGCCAGCATCACCTCAAAACGGGTGGCAATGCGCTCACGAAGCAGCTGACGTTCTGGCCACAAGGCAACTTTCAGAAATCGGAAGGGCAGCCGCGGCGGGCAGCGCGGTTCGTTTTGCCAGGCACTTATCGGCCGACCGGTGAGCCTAAACACCTCCAGCGCACGCTGAATTCGCTGCGGATCGCTGGGTTGAATGCGGGCTGCTGCACGCTGGTCCACTTCCGCCAATTGCGCATGCATCGCCTTCCAGCCGATGGCTTCAGCCTCTGCGGCGAGCTTAACGCGGAGGCTTGGGTCGGCCTCAGGCATGGGCGAAAGACCGTCAAACAGCGCCCGGAAGTACAGCCCGGTGCCGCCAACCAGAATCGGCATGCAACCGCGCGCATCGATATCCGCCATCGCCGCCAAGGCATCCGTGCGAAATTCAGCCGCCGAATAGGGATGGTGAGGCTCGCGCAGGTCGAGCAGGTGATGTCGCGCACGCGCCAACTCGTCGCTGCCGGGCTTCGCACTGCCGATATCCATGCCGCGATAGACCAAAGCCGAGTCGACGCTGACGATTTCGCCGTTGAAGCGTTCGGCCCAGTCAAGCGCCATCGCGGTTTTGCCGGAGGCGGTGGGACCCATCAGTGCGATGGCAGGCGGTCGACGATCAGTTTTTGGCATCCTCAGAGCCTAGCAGCCAGTCGCGGATCACAGCAGCCGAGCAAGCTCATCCCTACAGGAGCGATTGGCACGGTGACCTTCGCCATGCAGGATGCTCGCAATGGACAGCCCGCTGGTCGACATCCTCACCGAAGAATTGAGCAAGGCGCGCCCGCCAGCTTTGGCGGTGGCCTTCAGCGGTGGCCTGGACTCCACGGTTCTCTTGCATGCGTTGTCCACCCTGCCCTTTGCGCGCGAGCTGGGCCTGCGGGCGTTGCATGTGGATCATGGTCTGCACACGGATTCATCAGCGTGGGCCGATCACTGCGTCGCCCTGTGTGATTCCTTGGCCGTGCCCATTCGCGTGCTGCGATGTAATGTAGATCGCGACAGCGGCCAGGGAATTGAAGGTGCCGCCCGCCGTGCGCGCTACGCTGCGCTTGCCTCCGCACTGCGCAGCGACGAGTGGCTGGCATGCGCTCAGCATCAAGACGACCAAGCCGAGACCCTGCTGTTGCGACTGCTACGCGCCTCGGGCACCGCCGCGCTCGGGGCGATGCGGCCACAGCGTGGTTTGGGTCAAGGCACGCTTTGGCGGCCCCTGCTCGGATGCCCGCGGCAGACATTGCAGGCCTACGCCGTCGATCACGCGCTGACGTGGATCGAAGACCCGGCCAATGCCGACCCGCGCCATCAGCGCAGTTGGCTGCGCAATGAAGTGATGCCTTTGTTGCGCTCGCGCTGGCCTCACGCGAGTGTGGCGCTCGCCACGAGTGCCGGTCTATTGGCCGCTGATGCGGACTTGCTTGCGCCGCAAGTACACGCGGCGCTGACCTCGTGTTCGCAAGCTGACCCACACACTCTGGCCATCGCTGCGCTGCTTGATTTGACGCCGCCGATGCG
>JBBQQV010000122.1:0-7902 GCA_038215505.1 Lysobacterales bacterium | reverse complement strand
CTTGCTTGTCGGTGGCTTGACGTTCGCTGGCTTGACGTTCGCTGGCTTCATGATCGATGGCTTACTGGCGACGGACTTGCTGGAACTTGCCTTGCTTTGCTGCGCAGGTTTACCCGCCGCCGGCTTTGCTTTCGGCGGTGGCTGAATCGACTTGCTCAGCGTGCTTCGCGACTTTGCCGCTGGGGTTGCCGCTGGCGTTGCCGTTGCCTTGACGGGCTTGGTCGGTTTGGTCGGCTGACTGGCTGGCGTGGATTTCGTCGGCGTTGCTTCAGCGACCGGGACGATGGTCGCTGTGGTCTGCGCGGCGATGCTGTTTCGCAATGCACGTAAATCGCGTTGCAGGTCATGAATTCGGTGCAACACGCCGTCCAACTCGCTGCGCGTTGGCATGCCGACTTCACGGGCGAGTCGCTCGACTTCTTTCTGTTGCAGCTGCTTGGCCCGCATCTGCGTGTTGACCAGCTTGGCGTACACCTCACGAAACTCTGGCGACAGGGCGACCTGTGCATAGGCTTCTTCGGCCGCGTCAATCCACAGGTCATACAGCGCGCGCATCGAACCAATCTGCCGCCCAGGCTCGCTGTGCTCGGCCAACTTGTCTTCAAAGCGCTGCATGCCAGCTTCAGAAGCTTTATGCAGCACGCGCTGGTAGGCCTGCACGGCTTCCGCCTGCGCCAGTTGTGCCGTGATCAGATCGCCCACCTGCGCTTGCCGCTCGCGGCCTTGTCCGAACCCCGGCAGCTTGAGCGTCGACAGCAGTTCGGCCATCGCTGGCTGCGCCGCGCTGCGAGCACCCTCAAACAGCTGCTCCCAGCCACGCGCGCCCTCAGCCGTGATCTGCCGCAACGCGTCCTGCATGGGATTGCCCTCGCCCAATTGAGTGCGCCAGAGCGCGGTCAGGTCGGGCATGGAAGTGGGGCCGGCGCTGGCACCGGCTCGCTGCACCAACTGCTGCATCAAACTGAAAAATTGCTGTCCGTGCACACCCAACTTGTCGGCCGCGCGATTGGCATCCATCGATCCGCCACCAGCAAGCTCGGTCCATTGGCGCATGGCCGAGCTCCAATCCGGGATGGTGGGTGCGGCACTGGGCACCGCGGTTTGCAGCGCGTCATTCCATTGCTGCCAAAGCTGGCGGCCAAAGGCGAGCGGGTCGTTGGTGGGATTAGTTGAGCTCATGGGACGAAACTCCGGGAATGCGAAATCAGCGGACGCTGCAGGCAGTTGTTGCGGTCAAGTATAGGTGGCGCAGGCCGCAGCTCGTTTAGCGGTTGCTTGCGTTCAAAAAACAAAAAGGCGAGCCGAAGCTCGCCTTTTTGTGTCACCAATAGAACCCTGCGATCAGGCGCTCTCGCCCTCGCCTTCCGTCACGGCCTTCATCGACAGACGAATGCGACCTTGTTTGTCAACTTCCAACACCTTGACCTTGACGATATCGCCTTCCTTCAATTTGTCGGAAACTTTCTCGACGCGCTCGTTGGAAATCTGCGAGACGTGGACCAAGCCATCCTTGCCCGGAGCGATGGTGACGAACGCACCAAAGTCCATCAGCTTGGCGACCTTGCCCTCGTAAATCCGGCCTGGCTCGACGTCCGACGTGATCTGCTCGATACGCGCCTTGGCGGCTTCGCCAGCGGCGCGATTGACCGAGGCGATGACAATGGTGCCGTCGTCCTGGATATCGATCTGCGTGCCGGTTTCTTTGGTGATCGCCTGGATCACCGAACCGCCCTTGCCGATCACTTCGCGGATCTTGTCCGGATGAATGCGGATGGTCAGCAGACGCGGTGCGAACTCGGACATTTCCGGACGCGGGGCCGACAGGCCCTTGGCCATTTCGGCAAGGATGTGCAAGCGACCCGCCTTGGCCTGCTGGAGGGCGATCTGCATGATCTCCTCGGTGATGCCCTCGATCTTGATGTCCATCTGCAAGGCCGAGATACCGGTCGCGCTACCGGCCACCTTGAAATCCATGTCGCCCAAGTGATCTTCGTCACCCAGGATGTCCGACAGCACCGCAAAGCGCTCGCCTTCCTTGATCAGACCCATCGCGATGCCAGCGACCGGCGCCTTGATCGGCACGCCCGCGTCCATCAGGGCCAGCGACGAGCCACAGACCGAGGCCATTGACGAGGAGCCATTGGACTCGGTGATTTCCGACACGATACGCACGGTATAGGGAAACTCTTCCATGCTCGGCATGACGGCCAACACGCCGCGCTTGGCCAGACGGCCGTGGCCGATTTCGCGGCGCTTGGGGCCCAGCATGGGACGGGTTTCGCCGGTGCAGAACGGAGGAAAGTTGTAATGGAACAGGAAGTGCTCTTTGTACTCGCCGCTGACTGCGTCGATCACCTGACCATCGCGAGCAGTACCCAGCGTGGTGGTGACGATGGCTTGCGTTTCGCCGCGGGTGAACAGGGAAGAGCCGTGCGTGCGCGGCAGGATGCTGGTGCGAACGGCGATACCACGTACGGTGCTCAAGTCGCGGCCATCGATGCGGACTTTCTCGGCCAACACCATTTCGCGCATGGTCGAGTACTCGAGTTCATTGAACTCTTTGCCGATCAAGTCGGCGGTCCAGCCATGTGCTTCCCCGCTCACCTTCAGCGTGTCGATCATTTCCTTGCGCAGCGCGGAAATCGCGTCTTTACGCAGTGACTTCTCACGCACGTGGTAAGCATCGGCCAAACGTGAACCCAACGCGGCAACCATGGCGGCGATCAGGTCGTCGTTGGCGGCGGGCGCGTTCCAAGTGAAAGTCTTGCTGCCAGCTTCGGCAACCAACTCGTTGATCGCGTTGATTACCGTCTGGAACTGCTGGTGACCGAACATCACCGCGCCCAACATCACTTCTTCTGAAAGCAGCGCGGCTTCGGATTCCACCATCAACACCGCACTGGTGGTGCCGGCGACGACCAACTCGAGCTGCGACGTCTTGAGCTCAGTCGCGGTCGGGTTGAGGATGTACTTGCCGTCGATATAACCGACTTTGGCGGCACCGATCGGGCCCTTGAACGGCACGCCGGACAGACACAGCGCAGCGGAGGCACCAATCAAGGCGGGGATGTCACCGTCGATTTCCGGGTTCATCGACATCACGGTGGCGATCACCTGCACTTCGTTGCGCATGCCTTCCGGGAACAACGGACGGATAGGCCGATCAATCAAACGCGAGTTCAGCGTTTCTTTTTCGGTCAAGCGACCTTCGCGCTTGAAGAATCCGCCCGGGATACGGCCACCGGCGTAAAACTTTTCCTGGTAGTCGACCGTGAGCGGAAAGAACTCCATGCCCGGTCGCACATTCTTGTTGGCGGTGGCGGTGACCAGCAGCACGGTGTCACCCATGCTGACGAGGACGGCACCGCCCGCTTGACGGGCAATCTCGCCAGTCTCAAGAGTGACTGTGTGTGCGCCGTACTGAAACGATTTGGTTACTTTTGCCACGTTGATATGACCTTTGTCGGATTCTGGCCCCAAGCGGGCCGAGGGGTCGGCCCGGCAGGCCGACCGAGAGGTGTAAACCTTAGCGGCGCAGACCTAAACGTTCGATCAAGGTCTTGTAGCGCTCAGCGTCTTTCTTCTTCAGATAGCCAAGCAGCGAACGCCGCTGATTGACCAGCATCAGCAGGCCACGACGTGAGTGGTGATCCTGTTTGTGAATCTTGAAGTGCCCAGTGAGCTGCTCGATGCGCGCGGAAAGCAGAGCAACCTGCACTTCCGGGGAGCCAGTGTCAGCCGGGCCGCGTTTGAAATCTTCAATAATCTTGCTGGTGTCGATGGGCATAGTGACCTCTGTAGTCGCGGGATCCGCAGGAACGTCCGTCGACACGACGACGCACCGCATGACCCGCCGGATAAAATCAAAAAAGGGAAGTAAAGCCGGCGAAGTGTAGCCTGAAGACTGACGAAGGCTCAAGCAGGAGCGTCTTTTGGGTCATGCGGCGCGTGCGCCTTGGACTGCAGTTGAGAATCCAAGTTCGGTGGTGCAAAAACTCTAAAGTCGGGCTTTTCCCACGCAGGACGCAGATCGCCCTCACACTCAAGTAGTTGCGCCAAGGCTTGTCGCAGGACTAACGTACGGCGATTGACTGGTGGATTGGTGCAGTAATGATGGGGTGGAAATGGCAAATGCTGGCCGCGCTCGCGCTCTGCATGGGCACGGCGTCGGCGCGAGTTATCGAGTCGCCGGCACACGAGCTGAAGTCGAAGTGGACCACGCTGGTTTCAGGGGTGGTTGCCGAACCCGCCACTGAAGACCGGCTTACGCTAACTGACGTGGAATCACTGTCTGTCAGGCAGGCGACCACCACTGAACTCGTCATTCGCGCGCCTGCCTGGATGGTTGCGAGCCTCAGCAAAGGCGACCGCGTGATCGCGGCCTACCTGACAGTGCGGCGTGACCCGACGCTCACTGACCGGCGAATTGTCGATCCGAAAGGGCCGCGACTGCTGGTCACCTCCGGCTTGGAGCCTGCTCTTTTTCGAGACAATGCGATCACTCGCCAACGGCTGCTGGACGGCGACGGCAAAGTCCGACTCCCTGAACTGACTGAAGTTGTCAGCGGACTGCAAGACGCCGATCCACAGTGGCAAAACTATTACGCCAACGAGCTTGCGATTCGCGCCGATCTTCGCGATGCCGTCGATGCACAGGCACTGCAAAGCATCGAGGCCGTATTGCGCAATCGCGATCTGCACGCCTCGGCTCGTGCGGCTTTGTTTCGAGCAGTTCCGCAGTTTCCCGCTGCTGACGCCAACTGGTGGCAGGTCGCTGCCAATGAAGCCTTACAACAACTTCCGACGTCGTTGACGCCCTCGCCGACTGACACCAGCGCCGACTTGGTACGCGCTGTGTTTGAGCTGTTTGCTGCGCAAGCGGTGCCGCCAGATCCGGTTGGCGTTGAGCGCTGGGTAACCTGTGCCGTGCCCGCCTTGGTCGAGTCGTCACTTCTTGTTACGCGTCAATTTCATCCCGCTCGTGAGGACGCGTTGATTGCGCAAGCGCTTGTGCAAACGTTTCTGCCCCCAGCGACTCGCAGTTTTTTGCTTGACCATGACCGGCGTCTAAAAATCATGCGTGAGGCCTTGGCGCGCCGCGACGCCCAATGATTCCTCACCCAGCCAACTCTGCTCCAGCGCTTTTCACCGCGGCACCCTGACTTAATTCGATTCATCTTCACCGACGCTGATCTCACTCAGCGTTTACTTGTCCCAGCCAAAGGCATACAGCCATGTTGAAACGTCGTTTGCCCATCACCGCCAGTCTCGCGCTGGCCATCTTCGCGACCTTGGTCGCACCCGCCATCGGCAACGAACGTCGGCAAGAAATATTGCAAGCCGAACGCTTCGACACCTCGCGTCCCTTGCGTGAAATCATCGCTGAGCAACCGCCGCAGGCACCGCTGATCGGCGCGCCGCGTGAAATTCCGAACATCTTCCCGAAGGCACAGACACGCGCCAACGTGCAGCCGGAACTGGGGCCCGTGCGCTCGTTAAACGTGCAGACGGCACCCACCGGCACCTTGGCACCACCCATTACGTTTTCCTTTAATGGCTTGAGCATTGGCAACGGTGGTGGCGGCGTTCCGCCAGATACAAACGGCGATGTCAGCCCAGCCCACTACATCCAGTGGATCAATACGTCGTGGACCATCATGAACAAGGTGACCGGTGTGCGCAGTGCGCCGGTTGCCGGCAACTCGTTCTGGTCGGGTTTTGGGGGGCCGTGCCAAACCGAGAATGACGGTGATCCGTTAGCCGTTTGGGACGACCGTGCCCAACGCTGGGTGATGTCGCAATTTGTGGCCACGGACCCAGGCTCACAGTGCTTCGCGGTTTCCGCCACCAGTGATCCACTCGGTGCCTATCATCGTTACCAATTCAACTTTCCAGACTTTGGCGATTACCCGCACATGGGTGTCTGGACCGACGGCGGCGGCCAGAGTGCCTACTTGTTGACGACTCACGACTTCAACCTGTCGCCGCAGCAATTTCTTGGCGCAGCATTGATCGCCGTTGAGCGCGACAAAATGTTGAATGGCCAGCCCGCAGCCATGGTTCGCTTTGGCGGACTCGACCAATTCGGCATCGAACCGGCTCATCTGGAAGGCCAAGTGGTCGCGCCCACCGGTTCTTGCCCGATGTTCGTGCACTTCGATTTCGAAACCAGCGAGTATTTGTTCTGGGACATGTGTTTGAACTGGACCACACCGGCCAGCAGCACGCTTTCGGCTCAACCCACTCGAATCGCGCCCGCAGAGCCCTTTGTGCCCCGTTTCACTGACGTCCCACAACTGGGCTCAGCGACCCCGCTTGACGCATTTGGTACTCACATCATGTACCGGGCCACAGCGCGGGCTTTCCCGGCAGGAGCACCCGCCCCGGTCACCATGGTGGTCAACCACACCGTGCTTGGGCCAACCGAGCAAGGTGCGATCAAGTGGACTCAGTTCAACTTTTCCGCCGGTCAACCGCGGTATCCAAATGGTTCACTGTTTCTTGATGGATTTGAGACCGGTGGCGCGGCGTTGCCGACTCCCCTGGGTAAACGCATTTTTGACGAGGGCACCTTCGCTCCGGACGCCAATTCGCGTTGGATGGGCGGCATTGCCATTGATCGCAGCGGCAACATCGGGCTTGGCTACTCCGTGTCAAGCGCGACTATCAGCCCAGCGTTGCGCACTACCGGACGCACCCTGAGTGACGCGCCTGGAACCTTGCGTGATGAGCAGGTCTGCACGCCGCCAGCGACTGGCTCACAAACCAGCACCAGTGGTCGTTGGGGCGACTACTCCTCGATGAGCGTCGACCCAGTTGACGAATGCACTTTCTGGTTCACCAGTGAGTACTACCCAGCCACAGCCTCCACTTCGTGGAGCACTCGCGTTTGCGCGTTCAAGTTCCCGGAGTGTGGCGTGCCCACCATGGCTTTGGTTATTGACTCGCCACGACGCATTGAGCTGTGCGGAACACCGACACCGGCAGCGCCAACGTTTGCTCTGCGGCTTGGCGTGTATGACGGCTTCAACACGGCCACCAACTTTACCTTCGGTGGCTTTCCCGGCGGCGTGAACGCCGTACTTGCACCGCCGACAGTGGTGCCGCCGGGTAGCACCACGTTGACCCTGAATGGAGCGCAAAACCTGGCATCGGGTGAATACAGCGGCACGGTGACCGCGACAGCCGGCAGTCTGGTGCGTACGTTGCCAATCGAAGTTGGCGTCTCTTCCGCACTTGCCGCCGCACCTTCACTGACTGCGCCTGCAAATGCCGCACTCGGCGTCAAAGTCCGGCCAACGCTGTCTTGGCAACCCGTAGCGAGCGCGGTGAGCTATCGGGTTGAAGTGTCGTTGACCAACACGTTTGCGGTGTTGGTGGCCTCCGATACCGTCACCACCACGTCGTGGGCAGTCAATGTCGGCCTGACGCCCAGCACGCCCTACTTCTGGCGCGTGCGCGCGGTCAACTACTGTGGCAATGGCAGCTTCTCCGCGACCCGCACCTTTACCACCGGCATCCCAGGCACCTGTCCGGCTGGCACCACCCTGACTAACGTGTTCACCGACGCGTTTGAGAGTGGCGCCAATGGCTGGACCACCGATGGCACAGGTGGCACCGCGTGGACGCAGGCGGCTGCACTGGCTGGCACTGGAATGACGACAACGGTTTGGCGCGTGCCGAACAACACCGTCACCAGTGATCGCGGGCTGATCTCGCCAAGCTTTGCGATTCCTCCTGGCGTGACGGCTGCGTTTGTAAGCTTCGACGCGCACTACAGTTTCGAAACCGACACGGCTCCAGGCTGTTGGGATGGTGGCGCGATTGAGGCCAAACGCACGGCGGATCCGACCTTCCTTTACCGCGGGCCAAGCGTGGTGTTCACCAACGGTTACAACGGCG
>JBBQQV010000121.1:0-7933 GCA_038215505.1 Lysobacterales bacterium | reverse complement strand
GCTCATGAAAGCTCCGTGCAAAAAAGGATTCGGGGATGAAGATCTGGTTTGCTGGGCGACGCTGGCGTCAGCGCTAACCTGGAAATCGGCCGGCCAGTATAGCGGCAGCACTGCATCCAGCCGTGGACCTGCGGCCCGCTCGGGAGCGCTATTCCGCTAACCTGCGCGTTGTTTCGCCTGGTTTGTGGATTGATGATCCGATTGCCCGTCTCGCCGTTGATTGTTTTCTTGCTTGCCCTGTTCGTGGGCCTGGCAGTTAGTCCGGTGGCCAAGACTGCCGAGCCTCTGCCCGCCTCAGCCGTCTCTGAAATTGAACGCGCCCGCGCAAGCATCGAGCGCGGACCCTTGAGCGATACCCAAACCGCGGCCGCTACCGCAGCGCTGGATGCGGCCTCGGGATTCGAAGATCAGGCGCTGCTCGCTGAGCAGGGAATTACCGCTTTGCGTGATGCCGTCGCCACCGCAACGCGCGAGCGGCGGACACTGGAGCGATCGCTTGTCGATACTTCGTTACAGTCTTTTCGCGCTTGGCGGAAAGCCTTGCCGGCGGATATCGATGGCGAACAGTTGGAAGAGCGCCTCGCCAGCGAGCGCGCGGATGTATTGCGGCTGCGCGCGGAGGTGGGTGACCTTCGGGAAACGCTCGGTGGGTTATCGAACGACACCCTCTCGGCGATCGAGCAGCAAGCCGAACTGCAATTACAAATCGACGCCCTCAAACGGCGTGTGGAAAACCCAGCGGCTGCCGCTGGCGACGAACCATTAGCCTTGCAGCAGGCCCGGCAGGCCTTGCAGAAAGCTGAGTTGCGGGCGCGCAGCGTCGAGCTGGAGCTACATGTACTGGAGCGCGAAACCGCTCCTGCGCGCCGCATTCACGCTGAGCTTGCATTGCGCAATGCGCAGCAGGAGCTGGGGGAGCGCGAGCAGCGGGTAGAGGTGTTGCAAGCACTCAGCAGCACCCGCCAAAGCGACACGATGCAATCGATGCTCGCGCGCTTGCAAACACAGGTCGAGCTGCACGAGGACAGCGACGCCTTGCTGAAGTCGGCAGCCATCGAGAGCTTGAGTATGGGCCGCAGCCTAGCTGCCACTACGGCTGCGCTGACCGAGTTACGTGACGGCGAACTGGCGCGGGTCAATGCGCGTGACACGGTCGCTGGCGCCTTGCGTGACACCCAAGCGCGGCTCGCGGTTGAAGGTCAGGACGACTCGTTAGGCCCCATCCTCGTGCTTGAGCGACGTCGATTGGGATCGCCTGCGGTCATACAGCGCCGGCTCGATGAAGTGCGGCAAGCGTTGTCGGGTGCGCGCCTGCAACAGATCGCACTGGCCGATCACCGCACCTCTTTGGCAGACCTGCCGAGCGCTGTCGCGGAAGCCCTGCAAAACGCCGAAGGCGCGAGCGAAAGCCACGCCGTCGAGCTGCGCGCGGGGCTTTACGAATTGCTAGGCGAGCGGGCTGAGCTGTTGCCGCAGTTGGACTCGGCTATCCAGCGTTACATCACCGCCTTGCAATTGGCCGAGACCAACTTGCAAGCGCAAATCGTCGACACCCGCACCTTGGGCGATTTGCTGGATCGGAGGATTTATTGGATTCCCAGCAATCCTGCGATTGACGGCGAGTGGTTCAGTCGCCTTGGCGATGGCTGGGCCGACCTGCTGAAGCCCGCGCGCTTTGTCACCAGCGCCAAACTGGTCATCGTCCGCGCCCAAACCCATCCGACCCTGCCCGCACTGCTGGCGGTGATTGGGATTGCGTTACTGGTGTTTCGCAGCCGAGCGCTGGCCCTCATTGAAAGCAACCTGCCGCCGTTGCGACGGCCGGCAGAAGACAACTTTGTGCACACGTGGAAAGCGTTAGCCATCACCACTGCGGCCGCATTGTCATTGGCATTCTGGGTGTTTGGGATCGGCCTCCTGCTGCGCGCAGCGGGCGAGCCAGGGCGCTTCAGTGATTCGCTCGGACGCGCGCTGATCTCGGTATCAAGCAGCTTGTTCCTGCTTGAGTTCATGCGTTATCTGGTGCTTGAGCATGGCTTGGCCCATTTGCACTTCCGCTGGATGCGCGCCCGTCGGGATGCGATCCGGGCGACCTTGCCGATCGCGATGGTCGCTTTGTTGCCGCTGCAGTTTCTGATCGTGTTGGCGTTGGCGCGCAGCCAAGAGTTGGCGATCGATACCGCGGCGCGTTGCGCGCTGGTGGCGTTCTGCGTAGTCGTCGGCTTTCAGCTGTATCGCTTGCTGGCCGTGGGCGGCATTTGGACTACCCGAGGCGGTCCTGCCGAACCACGTCGGCTTCGCCAACTGTTGCGCATTGGTTTGAGCTTGCTGTTCGCGGCGCTCGGCTTGCTGATTCTGGCGGGATATGTTTACAGCGGCGCGATCATCGTTGCCTGCCTGTGGGCGACGCTGGGTACCGTGGTGGCGGTGGGTGTGCTGCACGGGTTGTTCTCGCGCTGGTTCCTGCTCGGCGAACGCCATCTCGCCATCAATCGGATGGAGGCCCGCCGCGCAGCCGCTGCGCAGGAAACTGTCAGCGTTGGCAGTGACGAAGGCGCCGCCGGCATCACCGAAGAGACGTTGGCGCTGGAAACCGTGAATGTGCAAACCGGCCGTTTGCTGCGTGCAGTGACGTTGGCACTGTGGGTGGGTGGCCTGTTCTGGGTCTGGTCCGATGTGTTGCCGGCACTGGGTCGGCTGGATGATGTGGTGCTCTGGAGTGTCGCCAGCAAAGCCGCCGATGGCACCGCGATCAGCGAGGCGGTGTCGCTGAAAGCGGTGCTGTTCGGCTTGTTGTCGCTGCTGCTGATGGTGGTTGCCGCGCGCAATTTGCCCGGTCTGCTCGAGCTTGGCGTGCTGAGTCGGACCAGCATCGACCATTCCAGCCGGTACGCCATCACCACCATGAGCCGATACGCCATCGTCATCGTAGGCTCGGTTATTGGATTGGGCCTGCTCGGCCTGCGCTGGTCGCAGTTGCAGTGGATGGCAGCGGCGTTGACGGTCGGTCTTGGATTTGGCTTGCAGGAGATCTTTGCCAATTTCGTGTCTGGCTTGATTCTGCTATCTGAGCGCCCCTTCCGCATTGGCGACGTCATCACCATCGCCGACCAGACAGGCACGGTCACCCGCATCAGCACGCGCGCAACTACCTTGATGGACTTTGATGGCAAGGAGCTGATCGTCCCCAACAAGACTTTCATCACCGACCGCCTGATCAACTGGACCTTGAGCGATACCCAGACTCGGCTTGTGTTGAAGCTGGGCGTTTCCTATGAAACACCGCCGGAAGCGGTGCATGCGCTGCTGCAACAAGTCGCCAGCGAGCACCCATCGGTGCTGGCCGAGCCATCGCCGCGCTCCTGGTTCATGGCGTTCGGGGCGAGCTCGCTCGACTTCGAGTTGCGCGTGTTCGTCGCCACCATTTCCGATCGTCTGCCGGTGATGAACGAACTGAATGGACGCATTGCGACCTTATGCAGCGAGCGCGGTATCGTGATCGCCTTTCCGCAGATGGACGTGAATCTTCGGCGTGTGCCCGTTCGCGCCGTCGACCCCGCTGGTCCCATTGCCTCCCCCCCACAAGGATCCGCATGAGCAACGAACGCATTGAGTG
This sequence comes from Lysobacterales bacterium, assembly GCA_038215505.1. Taxonomy (GTDB): domain Bacteria; phylum Pseudomonadota; class Gammaproteobacteria; order Xanthomonadales; family Xanthomonadaceae; genus JANNWF01. The sequence goes on along the minus strand of JBBQQV010000121.1, from coordinate 4,317 downwards.
GAGTGGCAACCAATCGCAGTGGCAGAACCTCGGCTGGTTCGTCGCCTGCGTGCTGATCATCCCGATTCCGTGGGCGTTCTGGCGCTGGCTGGATACGCGTTGCCAACGCTATGAACTCACCGACCAACGCCTGAAAATCAGCCGCGGCGTGTTCACCAAGGTGACTGACGATCTCGAGCTGTACCGGGTTCGCGATACCCGTATGCAACAGAACATCTGGCAGCGCATGCTCGGCTTGGGCGAAGTCATCTTGAGCACCACCGACACCACCACCCCCGAAGTGCGCTTGAGCTGGCTACCGGACGCCGAAGCCCTGCGCGAAAAAATCCGCGCGCTGGTGGAAGCACGCCGTGAAGCCAAGGGCGTGCGCACGCTGGAGGCTGAGCATGATGGGGGGCATTGAGAAGGATTGAGTGCGTGCCTGCGGCGTCGCAGCGGAGATTGCTCCGCTACGCTTACGTTGACTCCGCTAACGCCGCCTCCAACATCGCCTCAAACCGCGCTTGGTCATAACGACGCACGATGTTGGCGTTGTCGGCAAGACCACTGCGGCGATGCCAGTCGACAATGGTGGCGCCGCGGGTAAGTTGACCGTCGAGTTCGATCACAACGGGGCGCGGCTGGACATCGAGGATGCCGTCTGCCGCCACCGCGACGGCGATGGCGAGTGGATCGGCGCTGTGCCAGTTCTCGCCATGCTGCGGCCGCGACCATTGGCGGGTTTGCCGGGAGATGGCGTCGTAAAAGCGCGCGGCAGCGCTGTCGGCACGCAACCAGCGCTCAACCTCGCTGTGTGCCAGCGGGTGTGCCAAGACCGCTTCCCAGTCGACCAGATCAAAACACGGCCATTGGCTGAAGACGATGTGCGCGGCTTCGGGGTCAAAGGCGATATTGAACTCGGCAGCAACCGAGGTATTGCCGACGCCGGTAACCGCGCCGCCCATGATGACCAGGCGCTTCACGCGTTGAGGCAGGGTCGGATCCAACCGCAAAGCCAGGGCGAGATTGGTCAATGGCCCCAGCATCACAAAGGTCAATTCTCCGGACCGTTCATGACTCAAGCGCAGCATGGCGAGCGCCGCGTGCTCTGCCTCAGCGGCCCGCTCGGCTGGCGTGTAACCGGTATCGCCAAAGCCGTCACGGCCGTGCACGTAGGCAGCGTCTTCAGCAGCGCGAACCAGCGGCGTTGCACAGCCGGGAAATACCGGCACCTTGGCGCCAGCGACTTCGCAAAGCTTGAGCGCGTTGCTGACGGTGTGCGCCAAGCCGACATTGCCCGCGGCGATAGTCAGTGCGACCACTTCCACGCCGGGCGTGGCGAAGGCCAACAGCAAGGCGAGGGCGTCATCTACGCCAGGGTCGGTATCGATCAATAGGGCGGTCATGGGCGATGATCCTTCTTGCTGGAGCATGGGCTGTCGGTCACTGCGCGCCGCGCTTTTGTGGGAGCGTCGGGAGGCGCGATAATTTCGCTGCAAGGTAGTAACCACATCGCGACCTGCGGCGCTCCCGGAGCATGCGCCAAGCTTCTGCGCGTTTCATACACCCGCATAGCGCTCGGCTACGCCTACCCAGCGCCGCACCAGCGCCGCCGCCGCTGCAGGTGAGTCGTGCAGCAAAGCATCGCCGACCTCGCGTACCAGCGGCAGCAGATGCGCATCGCGGGCGAGATCAGCGATGCGAAATTGGGCGATGCCGGTTTGGCGAGTGCCCAGCAGTTCGCCTGGCCCACGCAGCTGCAGGTCTTTTTCGGCAATGACGAATCCATCATTGGTCTGCCGCAACGTGGCCAAGCGTTCGCGTGCCAGCATCGACAGCGGGGCGCGATACAGCAGCACGCAGCTGGAGACCTGCGCGCCGCGACCCACGCGTCCGCGCAGCTGATGCAACTGCGACAGGCCGAGACGCTCGGCATTTTCGATCAACATCAGCGAGGCATTGGGTACATCCACGCCCACCTCGATGACCGTGGTGGCGACCAGCAGATGGGTTTCGCCGTGCTTGAAGGCGGCCATCGCGGCATGTTTTTCAGCAGGTTTCAGGCGACCGTGGACGAGGCCGATGTTGAGTTCCGGCAGCTGCGCGACTAACGCCTCGAAAGTGGTTTGTGCTGCCTGCGCTTCGATCTTGCTGCCACGCCCCCGGCTCTCCGAATCGGCTTCACTTTCCTCGATCAGGGTGCACACCCAGTAGGCTTGACGGCCCTGCGCGCAAGCGACTCGGATGCGCTCGATGATCTCCGGTCGCCGCTCATCGTTGATCGCCACCGTGCGCACCGGAGTGCGGCCGGGCGGCAGCTCGTCGATCACAGACACATCCAGATCGGCGTAGGCCGTCATCGCCAAGGTGCGTGGGATGGGTGTCGCGGTCATCACCAGTTGATGCGGAACGCGGCTGCCGTCGCGACCTTTGTCACGCAGCGCCAGTCGTTGGTGAACACCGAATCGATGTTGCTCATCGATGATGCACAGCGCCAAGCGGTCAAACAGCACGCCTTCCTGCATCAGCGCGTGAGTGCCAACGACGACTTGTGCACTTCCGTCAGCCATCGCGCTCAGCACTTTCTGGCGGGCTTTGCCGGTGACTCTTCCGGCTAACCATTCGACGGTTACCCCCAGCGGAGTCAGCCAGGTTCTCAGGCTGCTGAGGTGCTGTTCGGCCAAGAGCTCGGTGGGTGCGACCAAGGCCACCTGACCGCCGGCCTCCACCGCGTGCATGGCGGCGAGTGCAGCGACGACCGTCTTGCCCGAGCCGACATCGCCTTGTAGTAGACGCAACATGGGGACCTGGCGACGCATGTCAGCGACGACTTCGCCGAGCACGCGCGTCTGTGCGCCGGTCAGCTCGAAAGCCAGCGAACGGCGCAGCTGATTCGCCAACTTGCCGCGAGCAGCAATCGCATGCGCGCCCAATTGCTGCACGGCGATGCGTTGCCGGCGCAGGCTCAAGTGATGGGCAAGCAATTCTTCCAACGCCAAGCGCGATTGCGCCGGATGCTGGCCCGCACGCAAGGCGGCAAGGTCGACATCTGGCGGCGGTCGATGCACGCAGCGCAGTGCATCGCCCAATGCCGGCAGTCCGCGTGCGTCGAGCAATGCAGTCGGCAGCAACTCCAGCGCTTGCTCGGCGGGCAGTTGCTCAAGCGCAAGCTGAATCAGACGCGAGAGTGACGCGGGCCCGACACCTTCAACAGCCGGGTAGATCGGGTCCAACTGCGCGCTTTGCACGGCCGACTCGCCGTCGGCAAGAAAGCGATAGCTCGGATGGATGATTTCGAATCCGAATTGGCCGGCGCGCGGTGAACCAAATACCGCGATGCGCCGCCCCGGCACAAACCCACTGACCTGGGCCGCTCGAAAGTGGATGAAGCGCAGGACCAAGGTAGCGTCCGAGGCGTCACGAATCGCGACCCGCAAGGTGGGACGAAAGCGAAAGCTGCGCTCGACGGCATCGACGACACCATCGATCAAGGTCGGCTCGCCAGCGCGAAGCTGTGCGATCAGCGTGTGTTGGGTGCGATCTTCGTAGCGCAGCGGCAGCTGAAACCACAGGTCCTGCAAACAATGCAGACCACGCGCCGCCAAGCTGGTGCAGACCCGCAGGCCGGCGCCCTTGAGCACGCTGATCGGGCGATCAGCGGCAGCGACATCGGCACGGGTTGCCGTCGATGAGCGCGAAACAGGCAACGTCGCGAAAGGCTCAGCGATTCAGCAAGAACGCGTCACGCCAGCACCAGCACCGCATCGATTTCGACCGGCACGCCCCGCGGCAGCGCGGCAACCCCGATGGTCGAGCGCGCGGGGTATGGCGTTTCAAAATACTCGGCCATCACCGCGTTGACGGCTGCAAAGTCTGCAAGGTCGGTCAAGTAGATGCCCACCCGAACGACGTCGGCCATCGAGCCGCCCGCAGCGGCGCAAACGGCTTGCAAGTTCTTGAACACGCGATGCGTTTGCGCACTGACATCGCCCTCCACAATCGTCATGGTCGCTGGGTCCAGTGGAATCTGCCCAGACAGATACACGGTTTGTCCGCAGCGCGCCGCTTGCGAGTAGGGGCCGATGGCGGCAGGTGCATTTTCGCTGTGGATGGCGAGCCTGGGCATGGGGATTTCTTGGCGGAGATGGGAGGGGGATTGTAGGAGTTATGGCTGGGGTCGCGGGGGTTGCGGTTGCTTTACCTTTTGCGCGGCTGCAAGCCAGCCGGAACGTGTCAAGCAATTTAGGCTTCACTCGGGTTGTGTTGGCTTGTCGCGGGGTTTCGTCCACCTAAGCGGCAGCCGAGTTACTTTTCTTTGCTTCGCCAAAGATAAAGTAA
>JBBQQV010000120.1:0-7972 GCA_038215505.1 Lysobacterales bacterium | reverse complement strand
GCAGCCGGTGGGTGCGCCAGAGCAGGGCTAGCACGGCCGCGACGGCGACAAGACAGGCCAGCAGGGCAAAATTGATGGCACTGGCGCGGGACTCGCTGGCCTGCAGTGCGGCGTTCTCGGCGCGCTGTAGGTCGTTGGCGGCTTCGGATTCCGCCAGAGCCTGTTCCTTTCGCGCCAAATCGATGGTGTTTTCCAGTTCGCCGATGCGGGTCCGCGATTCGGTGCTGATGACCTCGTCGCTGAGCGCCTTGAATTCGTGCATTGCCGTCAGCGCGTCGCTGGTGCGGCCCAACGCTTCGAGGTTCTCAATGAGTACCGGATAAAGCTCCAGCCGCTTGGGGCGGACGTCGGCAGTTTCGTAGAGTTCACGGGCGCGCTGGAGGTGCGGCGCGGCTTCGGCGCGGCGTTTCAAAGCCACCAGGGTTTCGCCAATGTTCTTTTCCACCACGCCGCGCACATCGGGCGGGTCGGACGGGCTTAACTGCGGCAGCAGTTCCCGAAAGGCGGCCAAGGCTTCGGCGTGACGGCCCTCGTCGCGCAGCAGCGCGGCGTAGTTGTTTAGCACGCCGCTGATGGGCAGCTTGCGCTCGCGGCCGAAGGTCAGCGCTGCCTGCGACCAGTGGCGTCCTTGCTCGAAATGACCCGCGGCGATATGCGCTGTCGCCAGCATCGACAGCACGCCCAAGCGGGAGGCCGGAGTCTGGCCTTCCTGCATTTTCTCGGCGCGTTCGGCGTACTCGATGGCGCGATCAAACTCGCCCAGACTGATGAAGATACCCGCCAGGTTGCGCAGGATCCCGGCGTCCGCGGGGCGGCCCAGCGCGGCCACCACGCGCTCTGCGCCCATCAGCGATTCGATCGCTTCAGGGAACTGCCCCTGCATCGCGTGGATACCACCCTTGGCGCGCAGGGCGACCAACAAGGGCTCGCTGGGAGTGTCGCCCAGCAGCGCGAGCGCGGCCTTGATCGTCACCATCGCATCAGACAGGCGTGGAATCCCGTAATAGAGCGTCATCAGTTGCTGCAACATCTTGGCGCGATCAATGGCCGGGACGTCGTCCAAGCGGGCTGCCGCCTGCACGCGTGGTTCTAGGGCCTCTAGGCCGTCGACGTCTCTGGCGCTGACGCGGCGGGCCAGTTCGCGCTCCAGCAGGTTCACTTCGAAGCGGTTGTCGGTCGCCGGTGCCGCCAGCAGTGTGTCGGCCAGCCGCTTGGCTTCGTCGAAGCGGCGTTCTGTGGCGTAAGCGCGCAGCAGCTGAAGGCCGGCGGCCGCGTGGTCGGGGTGCGATGGGTCGGCGAGCAAGGCCTGCAGTGCCGCGACGGCTCCGAGCGGGTCGCTGGCGTAGCGCTCAGCGGCTTCGGTGACCGCAGTGGGTGGCGCTTCCGGCGCTGCCGCAGGGTCGGCGGAAAAGGCTCCGGTAATGCTTGGAATCAGAATCAGCATCAGCACCAGCACCAGCGCAAGCAGCATGCGTCTGACGGCTGCGGGCAGCCGCGTATCGATGATCATCCGTTGGTCGCCTTTCCCGCGTGAGTCGGCGGGGGAAGGATTGCTTACTGGGCCTTGGCCCGCAAGCCCTGCCGCTGCGGACCTGCTGATTCGATCGCTGCGCCTCAAATGCGAGTGGGCTCAGCATTGCTAGCTCATACGAGTGTGTCCATGCGAGGTGGTCACCTGCGAGTGGGGTTCTCAGGTTTGTTTTGCGCATCCGGTGAATCAGGCGCTCCGAATGTCACGTCCGCTGCGCTCCCCGTCAGGGATGCTCAGCCTCCAGATGCGCGCGCTCGCGGCGGATGAGGTAGAGGCCGCTTAGCACGATGATGGCGGCTCCGACCCAGGTGATGCGATCTGGCAGAACTCCCCACAACAGCACGTCCAGACCTGCACCCCAGGCCAGTGCGGTGTATTCGAAGGGTGCGATCAGCGATGCCTCGCCGTGCCGGAATGCTTCGGTGATCGCATATTGTCCAAAGGCGCCGGTCAGCCCCACGCCGGCAATGATCCATGCGTCCCGCACTTGCAACGGCACCCAGTCCGACCACGCCAGCGCGCCCGCGCCCAATGACAGCAACGTAAGCATCCAGAACACCATGCTTTGCGTGCTGTCGGTGCGCGAGAGCACTCGCACTGTGACCGCCGACAGCGAATAGGCAAGCGCACTGACCATTACGGCCAGTCCCGCCAGCGAGGCGACGCCTTCGCCGGAGGGTCGCAGAATCACCAGCACGCCCAGCAGGCCAACCATGATCGCTATCCAACGTCGCGGTCCCACCCGCTCGCCGAGAATCGGCACCGCCAGCGCAGTCACCAGCAGCGGCGCAACGAAAAACAGCGAATAGGCGGTGGTCAATGGGAGGTGCTGTAACGCGTAAATGAACGGCACCATCATCAGCACGGCGAGCCCGCCGCGCAGCAGATGCAGCGGCCAACGGACGCGCACCAAGGTGGCGAAACCGGTGGTTGCCGCGATCCATACCATGACCAAGGGCAGCGACGCCAGACCGCGCAGGCTTGCCACCTGCATAGGGGGATAGTGCGTCCCCAGCAGCTTGAGGCCCGCGTCCATCAGCGAAAACAGGCCGATTGCGATGACCATCAGGACGATGCCGCGTAGCGGCGAAAGCGGACGCGACAATGTGTGGATGCTGGCAATTTTCACGTTCTCCTGATGATGATCAGCCGCTGCGAGCGCGCGGGCCGCGCAGGGTAAGTTGGTCGCGCAGTTTGGCAATTCGCGAGTTGATTCTGGCAACCCTTCGCGTTGATTTGTTTTGCGGGCACCGGCCCGCTTTGAACTTAATGGCTTGCCGAAACAGATCAGTGGCCTGTGGGTTTGACGCTGCGATTGTCTTCCTCTTCATCCTTATCGCACTCGATGCCGGCGTGCACATCGGGGGAACACTTTGCAGCCCAACGCGTAACGTAACCAAGAGGATCCGGCACCGACCTGCGCGCGGGCGCGACCGAAGCTGTGTAACGCGCGCCGAGCTAAGGCGTTGGCGGAATTGGCGCGGCAACATGCACGCGGTTGCGGCCTGTTGACTTGGCGTCGTAAAGCGCGAGATCGGCCGCATGCAGCAAGTCTTCGGGCGTCTGCGTGCTGGCAGGCACGCAACTGAGCACGCCCGCGCTGATGGTCAGGGTTTGGCTGTCGTTGCCGAGGCTGCGCGGTGGCAGGGCTGCAACGAGGGCGCGCATCCGTTCGGCCACGCGGCTGACGGTGTCGAGGTCGGCATCCACCATGAGGCAGGCGAACTCTTCACCGCCGAAGCGGGCAACCAGATCCTGCTCGCGCATGGCGCTGCTCATGGCGTTAGCAATCGCACGCAGGGCAGCGTCGCCGGCAAGGTGACCGAAGCGGTCGTTGTATTGCTTGAAGTGATCGACATCCGCAACGACCAAACCCAACGACTTGCCTTGCTCGCTGGCACGCGCGATTTCGATGCGCATCGCTTCGAGCAGGCGCCGACGGTTGGCGACGGCGGTCAATGGGTCCAGGTATGAGAGTTCAGTCAGGCGTACGTTGGCTTCGCGTAGATCCTGCGTGCGTTCGGCCACCTGTTGCCGGAGCGTCTTCGCGCGCGCGCGCAAGCCGCGGTTGTAGGCGAGCACAAGACCGATCATGAGCAGCACTACCAATGTGGCGAACAGCAGCTGCAAACCGGTGCGTTGCCACCACAGCGGCAGAATCAAGACTTCCATCTCAAGTGGCATTGCCTCGACCGCAGCAAAGTCCTGTGCCTCCACGCGAAACACGTACTCGCCAGGAGGCAAGGTGGAGAAGCTGCGACTGTGCTCGTTGGTCCAGTTGCTCGGCGCTTGGTCAAATCCGATCAGCTGGGTCCGGTAGCGGGATTCGCCTTCGCGCATGCCGGTGAGCAGGCTGTACTCGATGCGCAGGTCATGCATGCTGGCCGGCAGTTCCAGCATCTGCCCGGCGGCAATTTGCCGCAGGTCTTCGCCGACCTGCAGCTCAGTGAAATAGAGCGGCTTGGGCTGAGCGACCTGTGTGGGCGGTTGTGCATCGGGATCAAACATTCCCAAGCCACCGAGCGTACCCACCCAGTAGCGGTCATGGCGATCCACGAGCTGGCCGTTGGTGTTGCACTCGTCGTGCACCAGACCATCGCGGCGACGAAAAATACGGCTGCCGTAGCTGCCGTCGGGTTGTGGAGTCAGCTGTTGCACACCATTGTTGGTGCACACATACAGGCGGCCTGTACTGTCCGGCAGAACGCTGTAGATGGTGGGGTCGGGCGGGGCGGGTAGCCCGGTTGCGGCGAGTGCGCGCGGCTGCTGTGGATCACTTACGTCAAGCCGCAGGATTCCGTGATGGGTGCTACTTGCCCACAGCGTCTGCCTGGCGCCGTCCGTCATCAGCATGAGCGAACGGAAGCCGTCGGCAGGCAAACCCAGCGACACGGGCAAACGCTGCCAGTCCTGTCCATCAAAACGGGCGATGCCCAGTGCGTCGGCGGCCCACAGCCACGAGCGCCCCTGCGCGTCGACCTGCTCGGTGAGCCAGAGAACCGCCGCTGGCGCTTTGCCGCCAAGGGTTGCAAATGCCTGCCAGTTGCCATCGCGCAATCGATGCACGCCGGCATGCGAGGTCGCAGCCCACCATTCAATCTTGCCTTCGAAACTGCGTGCCAGCATGTGGTTGAGCGCGACGTCCTGGCGCACCGACCAAGGCGTTGGCAAGGCGCGGATGAGCAGCGTCTCGGTGATCTCATGCAGCGGTGCACCGGCCATCGAAAGCAGCGTGTGGTCGCGGCCATCAGCACCCGGCAGACGCCAAAGTCCGCGCACGGAGTGTGGCGGCAGATCGCCCTTGCTGGCGCTGAAACGACGCCACTCTCCCTCATCCAGCATGGCCAACCCCTCGCGAGCCGAGCCCACCCATAGGCGCTCGCCACCGCGTCCGTTGGGCTCAAGAAGCACCCCGAGTGTGCCGTTCTCATTGGCACCAAGCAGGGACACCGAATGCCACGGACTGTCGGTCAGTGAAGCGCGGGCCAGTCCGCCTTCGGTGGCGACCCACAGCGCGTCGACACCGTCGCTGCCGCGCTGCACCTTCACTCCGCGCAGTGCGTCCGATGGCAGGCCGTGGCGGCGATTGAAGACATCGATTTGCTCGCCCCGGAACCGTAACAGGCCCGCTCGCGAAGCCATCCAGATGGTCTGTTCACCGCTCGGGCCGCGCGTTTCGACCACGGAATAGACCGCTTCAGTTGGCAGTTCCCCATTTTCAGCACGCCAGATGCGGGTGCCGTCATCGCGAATACGGGCGACCCCTCCGCCATAGCTGGTCAGCCACAGCTCCTCACTGTCGCCGTCGCTGACTGCCAGCAGATCGGTCATCGCGATATCGCGAAGGTCGGGGTGATCGCTGGGCTGCCAGTCGCCGGGTGTGGGCGTGAGTTCGCGATACCAGAGTCCCCGGTCGGAACTGGCGATCCATTCGCGTGGGCTGCCGAACAGGTTACGCGTGCGGGCGATCGCGATCATGCGACCGACACGCTGCGTGGGTGTCTGGATCGCTTCGGCCCAGCGACCATCAGTGAGGCGCGCGAAGCCCTGGTTGTGGGCGACCCAGAGCTCACGTTTTCCGTCAACAACGATGGTCGAGAAGCGCTGGTGGAAACGTGCCTCGCCAACCTGTTGCCAGCTTTTGCCGTCGAATCGTGCCAGCCCTTCGCTTTCGAAGATGGCCCACAGATTGCCTTCGGCATCGTTGGCCATGTCGCGAACCAGACTGCGTCCCGGTGCCGTTGCGGGCGGGTCCCAGCGATAACCGTCGAAGCGGGCCAATGCTGAAGCGGAGCCTGCCCAGACGAACCCATCCGGTCCAAATCCCAGGGTGCTCCAGATTTCCTCGCTCAGCCCATCGCGACTGCTATAGACCGAAAAAGTCGGCGCTGCGCTGTCTGGGACGCGCAGCGGCCGCGGAACAGGTGCTGTTTCAGCGGCGGCCGCGACGCTGACCGCGGCGAGCAGGATGCACAGTGCTGTGGCGAATCCATGCCGCATGCAGGCTTCAGAAATCTTTGTCCAGACTTGGCAGGTTAACCGGAATGCCTCGCACGTCAATCGATGACGAGTGTCCCTGCGAGGTCACGTCACGGAAGCCATTAGAGCGGCGATGAGTAGGCGATGCAGCGAAGACATCGCAGCGCTCCAGCGGCCGGCGAAATTGCCGGGTATAGCTGTCCTCCATGCGAAACGGCGGCCATTCCCGCTACGGACGCCTTGCTCGGTTAAAGCCCGCCCAAACGGGGCGAGCCTGACCGTCGCGTTTGCCAGCCGCCGAATCGCTCAGCCTTTTACGCGCGCTTGTTCGGCAACAATCCACTCACGGATTTTGGCCCGCAGCACGTCCATGGGCAGCGCGCCATCTACCAGCACTTGGCGATGGAAGGCCTTGACATCGAAGCGTTCGCCTAACGCTTTCTCGGCCTCCTCGCGCAGTTCACGGATGGCGAACTGACCGATCTTGTAGCCCAGCGCTTGGCCGGCGATAACGATGTAGCGTTCGACTTCTGAAACCACATCGCTCTCGGCCATCGACGAGTTGTCGAGCATGTATTGGATCGCCTGCTCGCGGGTCCAGCCTTTGTGGTGCAGGCCGGTATCGACCACCAGCCGCATCGCGCGCAACTGCTCGTCGCTCAGCCGCCCGTACCACTGGTAGGGATCGGTGAAAAGCCCAAGCTCCTTGCCCAGTGATTCGGCGTACAGCGCCCAGCCTTCGCTGTAAGCAACGTAGCTGGTGCCGAAACGGCGGAACGCCGGCAAGCCCTGCACCTCTTGCGCGATGCTGCCCTGGAAGTGATGGCCGGGCGAAGCCTCGTGGATGGAAAGCGTCTCGACAATAAAATTGGGCTGGGCACGCAAGTTATGGGTGTTGATGTAAAACACGCCGGGACGTGATCCGTCCGGCGAGGCCGACTGGTAGGAGGCACCGGCCGCCGAGGCCGCGCGGAAGGCTTCGACCGGCCGCACTTCGTAGTTCGCCTTTGGGAAGATGTCGAACAGCTTGGGCAGCTGCGCGTCGATGCGCTTCTGTACGTCTTGATAAGCAGCGATGACTTCAGCTTCGCTCTTGAAATAGAAGCGGTCATCGTTGGCCAGGTGCTTGAAAAAGGCTTTCAGATCGCCCTCGAATTTGACTTCGCGGCGCACCGCGTCCATCTCGCCGAGAATGCGGGCAACTTCGGAAAGGCCAAGTTGATGGATGGCCTCCGGCTCAAGGTCGGTGGTGGTCATTGCCTTGACCCGAAATGCATACCAAGCCGCGCCATCAGGCAAGGCGGCAAGACTGACGCTATCGCGGCACTGCGGCAGGTACTCATCGCGGATGAAGTCGTGCAAACGCCGCAATGCCGGCTGCCAGCGCTCGCCGATGGCGGTGCGGTAAGCCGCTTCAACGCGCTCGCGCTCGCTGGCATCGAAGCTTGCTGGTATCGCGGCGGCTGCGCCCCAGAACACGGACTTGCTCGGCTCGTCCTTGATCAACTCGGCGAGTTGCGGCAACACCTTTTGCATCACCGCCCGCGGCTGCACCACGCCGCGTTTCATGCCTTCACGCATGTTGACGATGGCTTGCTCGATCCACTCCAGCATATGGTCGGCGCGAGCGAGAAAGTCGTCGTAATGCTTGACCGTCTTGAAGGGCTGCAAGCTGTTGCCCGAGCTCAGCTGCGCCAGCAGTCCCGGAACACCGCCAAACTGGTTGATCGGGATCAGCTCGTCGGGAAAACGTTCGCTGGCGATGCTTTCTTCGAGGTCACGGTGAAGGATGTCGAATGAGAGTCGATCCTGACCTTTGAGCTGGTTGCGAGCAATCGCGTCCAACGCTTTCAGCCAGTGTCGCGTTGAGGCTTTGCCCGAGGCAATGAAGTCCGGTCCAATCGAATTCGGGAACTGGTCGTTGTAGCGCAGGTCGCCGATCGCGGTGGCACCTACCGGGCC
>JBBQQV010000119.1:0-8041 GCA_038215505.1 Lysobacterales bacterium | reverse complement strand
CCTGCTCGGCTGCTCTCCCGAGGCTGTAATCCTTAGCCTAGATCAGCGCATCACGACGCACGTGACTACGCCAGATCAGCCAACCGATGCCCGTGCTGACCGCGGCGACGATGGCCAAGGCCAAGCTGGACTGACTCACCAGCGGTGAAAGCAAACCCGCGACGGTGGTATTCACCGCCAAGCTGATCACCGCTTGCAAGGACGAAACGGCGCCGCGCTGACGCGGGTACATGTCGAGCAGGGCCAGCGTGAGCATGGGAAACACGATCGCGATGCCAAAGGCGTTGATCGCCATCGGCACGACCGCCCACGGCAACACCACCACATCGACCCAGCCGTTGTAGGCAACGTTGATCACTGCCGCCACCCCGCAAATGGCGAAACCAAGTCGCATGGTCGCTGCCGCGTTCAAGCGTCCGGCCAAGCGCCCGGAGGCGAACGCTCCCAGACTCATGCCCGCAATCGTTGGCACAAAAAACCAGCCGAACTGCTGCGCGTTGAGTTTCAGAATATCGAGCACAAAGGCGGGTGCCGAAGCGATGTACAGGAACAACGCGGAAAAATTGAATCCGCCCGCCAGCGCCAAACGCACGAACTGCGCATTACCAAGCATCATCCGATTGCTCGACCACAATCCGCTGGGGCGAAATGGCTGTCGCTGCGCTGGCGGATGGGTTTCCGGTAACCACAGCGCAGTCGCCACCAGTAGCAGCACGGCGAATACCGTCAGAAACCAGAAGATCACCGGCCACGCCGCCCAGGCAATGATCCAGCCGCCAACGATTGGTGCCACCGCCGGTGCGATGCTGAAAATCATCGATACACCCGACAACAATCGCTGCGCCGAGTCGCCATCGAAACAATCGCGGATCACCGCGCGGCCAACAATCAATCCCACGCCGGCGGACATGCCTTGCGCCGCGCGAAAAACGAGCAGTTGTTCGATGGTGGTGGAAAGCGCGCACCCCACCGAGGCCAAGGCGAACAAGCCGGTACCCGCCAACAGTAGGGGTTTACGGCCCCACGCGTCAGACAGCGGGCCGTGCAACACGCTCATCAGCGCGTACGCGATCAGATACACCGTAATGGTTTGCTGCATCGCAAACGGGCTGATCGCAAAATCCGCTGCCACCGCAGGAAACGCCGGAAACAGGGTGTCGATGGCAAACGGTCCAAACATCGCCAGCGCGCCAAGGATGAGAGTGAGGCGGCGCGTTGAAATCGGCAGTGCTTGAGTCATGTCGGCAGAATACCAGCGGCGCGCGCGGCGACCCTTTTGAGGGAGCGCCGGATGGCCCGATTCGATGCAATGGCGGGAAAGCATCGCGCCTTGCGGCGCTCCCACAGATTTAGTGGGCCGGTGGTCAATGGCACTGAACTTAAGCGCAAGCGCCAAACAATCGTCGTTCCGGCGAAGGCCGGAACCCAGCAATTCCGGCCAGTAGGACAGCTTCAACTGCACTGGATCCCGGCTTTTGCCGGGATGACGAGCCTCACGCGGGATGACGAGCCTCACGTGGGTTGACGAGCCTTAAGTAAGTGCCATTCGGGCTGGTCGTGGGGTCAGTCTGCCGAGTCTTCGCGCTCAGTCACTGGCGACGGCAGTTGCAAAGCGGGATCGCAACCAGTGCGCATGGCGTGCCCAGGAAGCAACCACCAATCGCGCCGATTGGCGCGACCGGCCTTGACGATGGCAGATGAGTCAACGCAAGGACTGACCGCGTCAGCGAGAACCAGCAGCCAGCGCGATTGCGGCGCTTCTGCCAACCACGCAGCGGCATCTGGCCATTGCGCGTTTACAGGCCGCTCGAAACCGAAATCGCGTGCTGGCCGATCCGCCTGCAAGAGCTGCTGCTCGCGCCAGCCGAGCAAACCAAGTTCGGCAGTGGGACCAATGAGCTTGCCGACGTTGACCATCAATCCGCGCGAGGAGCTTGCTTCGTTGAGCGCGGGTAGCACGCCGACACCGTAACCCGTCCACAAGGTCAGCGAGAACAGCAACAGCGCGCGGCCGGCATGGCGGCGACGCCAAACCAGCGCACCCGCCATGCCGACGGCACCAATGACACACAGCCAGCGCCAAACCGCCTCGACATCAGCGACCTCGAATTGCGGATCAGCCAATAGCCTCGCCGGCCATCGACCAGTACCGAAACTGCCCAGCAATCCCGTTGCCAACAGCAGCAGCGAGAGTGCCAAGGTGTAACCGAGCAGAAGCCGTTGCACCCCGCGCAAACGCAGCAAACCAGGCAACAACGGGGCCGCCGCAACGCACAGCGCCGGCAAGGCCGGAAAGATGTAAACCTCGCGTTTGGCCGGGCTGAGACTGAAAAACAGCAACACCAGCAGGCTCCATGCCAGCAACACCCACTGTCGCGGATCGCGTCGTTTGATGCGGCGCCACCACGCCGGCAGCAGCCAAGGCAACAACAGCGCACCGGGCAGCCACAGGGTCAGCATCACTTGCAGGTAGTACCAGGCCGGCTGCAGGTGATGCCAAGGATTGGCATAGCGCTCTGCGGTCTGGCGCAGCAGAATGTTTGCCGCGTAGGCATGCAGCGCCGGATCGTCGCTGCCAACAACGCCTATCAGCAACGGCAGCAGCCACACCGCCGTGCCAAGCACAAAGGCAAACGCCAGCAGTGCATAACTGCGGACGTGCAGTGTTTGCAGAAAAACGGTTGCCAGTTCAGGCCGTTGAGCAGACTTCATGAATTGAAGTGGCGATTGAGCGAGCGCCAGCGGAATCAGCGCCAGCATGGGCAAGAACCCGACGCCTTTGGTGACCGTGCCGACACCGGCGGCAAACCCTGCCAATCCAAGCATGCAGAACATCGAACGACGGCTACTTGATGCGGACGCACCTGATCCGATCAAGGTGGCTCGCAGCAGCGCCCACATCGACAGCGTGGTGAACAGCACCAACAGCATGTCGATCTGCGCGCGTTTTGCCTGCAAGCCAAACTGCAGCGTGACCAGCAGCGCTGCGGAGGCGTATACGCCGACCCTTGGATTCCACAAACGGCGCGCCATGTCGAACGTCAGCCAAAGCGTCGCTATCCCAGCCAGCAAGGACGGCAGCAGAAATGCCACACGCCAGTCGCGCACCAGCACGTAAGCGGCCGCTTGCGTCCACATGAACAGCGGCGGCTTGTGCGCGTACAACTCACTGCCACGATGTGGCAACAACCAGTCGCCCGTCTCGATCATGTGCTGGGCCGCCAGCACAAAACGCGGCTCGTCTGGCGGCGAGGGGTCTCGCATGCCGATGCCAGCAGCAAGCGACAGCACCGCCAACACCAGCAGCAAGAGCGCGCGTTGCGAGCGGCGCATGGGTGGACGCTTGGGTGCGAGCATGCGCGCAGTATCGGTCAAAATGTGTCGAAGACACGTCGGATCATGGCCAGTATCAGTGGGAAAGCACGGCGGCGGCCCAACGCGTGACCAAGTGCGAAGCGGCTGCCGACCGAGTCCGACGTCGCTCTGACGCAAAACCCGGATCATGCAAGGGTCAACTCTCGCCTAGCGCATTCCGTCCTCGCCGAGCAAACCATGCATCTGCTGATCATCGAAGACAACCTCAGCTTGACCTCCAACATCTTCGAGTACTTCGAGGCGCGCGGGCACACGTTGGACGCCGCTCCCGATGGCATCAGCGGACTGCATCTGGCGACCACCCAGCACTACGACGCGGCGGTACTGGATTGGATGTTGCCGCGCATGGACGGCTGCGAAGTGTTGCGCCGCCTGCGCGCCAGCGAGCGACCAGAGCTGCCGGTCATCATGCTGACTGCATTGAGCGAATTGCCCGACAAGGTCGCCGGATTTCGCGCCGGCGCGGACGACTTTCTCGGCAAGCCTTTCGCCTTGCAGGAACTGGAAGTCAGGCTGGAGGCATTGGTCGCCCGCGCCGGCGGCGGCCGCCGTGGCAAAGTGCTTGAGGTCGGCGACCTGCGCCTTGACCTGCGCACGCTAGAAGGCAGCCGCAACGGACAGCCGCTGCACCTGTACCCGGCCTGTCGAAAAATCCTGCAATTGCTGATGCAGGCAAGCCCAGAAGTGGTGTCACGTGAGCGGCTGGAACACGCGTTGTGGGGCGACAATCCTCCCGATGGAGACATGCTGCGATCACACATCTATGAGCTGCGCCGCGTCGTAGACGGTCCATTTCAGGAAAAGTTGATCCGCACCCTCCCGCGCGTCGGTTATCGTCTGACCGCGCTCACTTAGCGCTCACTTAGAGGGGTCTTGATGCGCGCCCGCAAAAGCCTGCTAAGACGGATCAGCATCGGGCTAATTGGCTACCTCTTGCTGTTGGGCGCAGGACTGGTGGGCTTTGGCTGGTTCGTTCAGGAACAAGCTGAAGCGCGTGCGTGGCACTCCATTTTGATGGCCGAACTTGCCAGCTACCGCCAACACATCAGCAACGATACCCAATATCGCTGGCAAGACACGCAGTCGCTGCGCCTGCGCGTCACCGACGTCGGTGCCAGCGATGCGCCTTGGCCCAACTTGCCGCCGGGTTTGCACGACGAGGTGAGCGATGGCGGGTCTGACTATGTGGTGCTGATCGAGCACCGGCAAGGCAAGCGCTTGGCGCTGGTATTGGATATCAGCGAAATTGAAAGGCAGGAGCGCAGCCTCGCTTTTGTCCTGGCGGCGGCTGCGTTGCTCTTGGCGGGGCTGCTTACGCTATCCATTGTGTGGGGCGTCAGCCGACTGGTGCGACCCTTGCAAGCGCTGGCAACACAAATCGTGCAGCTGAAGCCCGAAGCCAGCGGCATCCGCATGCATCTGGATGAGAACGCCAGCATCGAGCAGGCCACCTTCGCCCAGGCCATCAATGACTTTCTTGATCGCAACGACGCGTTCGTCGAACGCGAGCGCGCCTTCATCGATACCGCCAGTCACGAACTGAGAACGCCGGTCACAGTCATCGCTGGCGCTGTTGAATTGGCGCTCATGCAGCCTGATCTCTCCGCGATGACGCTTGGGCAACTGAGTCGCATCCAACATTCGACGCATAACATTGAAAGGTTGCTGCCCCTGTTACTGGCGTTGGCGAAAGCTCCCGAACGCCTGACCAGACAGAACGACACCTTCACCCTGGATGGGTTGCTGCCCGAGATTGTCGAAGACCACTTTGCTTTGCTCGGAGACAAAGCGCTGCTGATCGAACTCGGCGAGCTGGCGGCGTGCCGACTGACGGCACCGCTCAACATCGTGCAAGCAGCGATTGGCAATCTGCTGCGCAATGCCATCGAAAACAGTGACAGCGGCACCATTGTGATCAGCTTGAGCGCCGCCGCGGTGGTCCAGATCGAGGATCCCGGTCATCAAATGAGCCCCGAGCAGATAAGCCTGCTTTACGCCCGTCTGGCTCGCGGCAAAGGCCGCGATGGCGGCGGCATCGGGCTCGATCTGATTGCCCGCTTGTGCCAACACTTGGGTTGGCACCTTGACTTGGAGTCCATGCCCGCAGGTGGCACGCGGTCACGTTTGGATCTGGGCGCATCATTGGCCGTGTAATGCGGCTGGCTGCAGCCAGCGCTTGGCTGTACCCAATGAGTTTTTCAACATAATTCCGACGCATGGCTGTGGACCATGTGCGCGCCTATGCAGATATTTCCCAAGAATTTCGAGCCGACGCTTTCCGTGGTCATTCCGGTGCACAACGAAGCGGGCAATATTGCAGGCTTGATCGCAGAAACCTGCGCCGCCCTGCGCGGCATCTGCCGCTTCGAGATTGTCTGCGTTGACGACGGCAGCCGCGACATCTCGCTGCCAGTATTGCGTGACGCAATGCAACAGTTCCCCGAACTGCGCGTGCTTTGTCATGCCAGTTGCAGCGGTCAAAGTGCCGCCCTGCGCACCGGCATCAACGCAGCACGCGCGTCGTGGATAGCGACGCTCGATGGCGATGGCCAGAATGATCCCGCCGACCTGCCGCATCTTTGGCTTCAGCGCCTCAATTCCCCACCCGAAACCAAGTTGTTTGCCGGCTGGCGCACCGTGCGTCGCGACAGCTGGAGCAAGCGTTTGGGCTCACGATTTGCCAATGCCGTTCGACAGCGCCTGCTCGCCGATGCGACGCCTGATACCGGCTGTGGAATCAAACTGTTCGAGCGCGCCGCGTTTCTTGAACTGCCGGCGTTCAATCACATGCATCGATACTTACCCGCCTTGATCCAGGCGCAAGGCCATAAAACGGTCAGCGTCGCGGTGTCGCACCGCGCGCGTCAAACGGGTCACTCGAATTACACCAACTGGGGACGCCTGCGGGTGGGTTTGGTTGACCTCATCGGTGTCAGCTGGTTGTTGCGACGGCGAGTGGCGGTGGCCAGTAGCGAGTTGTTGACCCAGCCCCATCAGATCGCCCAACTCACCCGCAGCAAGGAGATTGCGCGATGAACGAAACCGCCATCTGGATTGGCATTGGGCTCGCCGGCCAAGCCTTGTTTTCTGCACGTTTCATCCTGCAGTGGCTGGCATCGGAAAAGGCACGCCGCAGCGTGGTGCCAAAGGCATTCTGGTATTTCAGCCTGGGCGGCAGCGCGGTGCTGCTGGCCTATGCGATTCACCGTGCCGACCCTGTGTTTGTGCTCGGGCAAGCGACGGGATTTGCCATCTATCTGCGCAATCTGTGGCTGATTGAGGTGGATCATCGGCGCTCGCTGTCAGACGACGGTGCCTGAAGCCGGTCAGCATGTGCGCAACAAAATGGTCGCTGCCGTCGCGGGCTTAGCCCGAATTGATCGCGCGACAGTTTCGGAACAGGTCCAGCTTGGGCTCGTACACCGCGGTGTCTATATCCAGCAGTCCAAGCACCGAGTGATAGAGGTTGTCGTGGCTGGCTGGCTGCATCGCCTCGCGACGCAGGCAGTCCGGGTCAAGCCCCACACGGCTGCGAAGATTCTCGGAAAGCCACGCCACCATGGGTACCTGCGTCTGCTGCTTCGGCGCGATTGCATAGGGCACGCCGTGCAGATAGAGACCCAACTCGCCCAACGACTCGCCGTGATCAGAGACGTAGATCATCGCGCTGTCGTAATTCCGCGCCTGCTGCAACAAAGCGATCATCTTGGCCAGCCAATGGTCGCTGTAAAGCACCGCGTTGTCGTAGCTGTTGCTGATTTGATCGGCGCTGCAATCACCGAGATCGGCGCTTTCGCAGCCCGGCTGGAAGCGCGCGAACGCTGGCGGATACCGCAGGTAGTACGCCGGCCCGTGATTGCCCAGCGGGTGCAACACGATCATTGTGTCGCCGCGCAGGGTGGCCAACTTGGGAGCGGCGTCCAACGTGGAAGGCGTGTCCAACGTGGAAGACGTGTTCAATTGGGCAGACGTGTCCAATTGGGCAGCTACGCGTCGAACCAGCATTTCGTCAAGACAGTGCTCGCCGTTGCAAAGCAGAGCATCTCCGTCGCCGGGCAACTGTTCATTGGGCAAATCAGCGCATACGCCTTTGCAGCCGGTCTGATTGTCGATCCAAAGCGTCGAAATGCCTGCGCGTGAAACCACGTGCAACAGAGAATCACTGTTTCGAATCCGCTCCTCGTCGTAGTCGCGCCGACCCGTTTCCGAGAACATGCAAGGCAGCGACACCTCGGTGCTGGTGCCGCAAGCGGTGACATCGGGAAAATTGATGACATCCAGCTGACTCAGATTCGGCGTGGTCTGTCGCTGATAACCGTTCAGCCCCCAGTTCTCTGCGCGGACTGTTTCGCCAACCACAAGCACAAGCAGCAGCGGCCGCTGATTGCCAGCAAGCACTCGCTGGCGTGCGTCCTCGCCTACGGCAAGCCGCACCGAGGCCGCCGCACGCGCATCGCTGCCTGCTACTCGTAACCCTGCCACGATCAGATTCGCCGGGGTGACCAAGTAGCGCGCTTCCTTGTGATTACGCAGCAGCGAGGACAGATCCTGCGCCGCTAGCAAACCGCCCACCGTCGCGAAAACCAGCGCAGCTGCCGACGCTGCGACTCGCGTGCCAAGCGCGCGCCGCCATGACCGCTTGGTGACTTTCACCCACAAGATGATC
>JBBQQV010000118.1:0-8064 GCA_038215505.1 Lysobacterales bacterium | reverse complement strand
CCCCCAGCCCCCAGCCCCCAGCTCCAACCCGCTTTACCCGCTTCGTTCCACCCGATTTCGACCCTTCGCCTTCGCTTGGTAAAGCGCCTGATCGGCCGCCTTCAACACATCGCCGGGTTCGCGGCGGTTGTTGCTTCGGCTGGCCACGCCAGCGCTGACCGTCACCTCGGCAGTCTGCGCGCGCGCGCGCGGAATGTTCTTGTCGTTTGTTTTGCGCTTATTCGGCAAACCGATGCGCTGAGCTTCGATATTGCCGCGAGCCGCGTCCAGTCGAAGGCTCGCCTCAGCGGCATCCAAACCACGATAGACCGCGCAAAACTCCTCACCGCCATAGCGATACAGATTTCCGCCCGCACTGGCACGCAGGCGCGCCGCGACATGTTGCAACACCACATCGCCGGCAGCGTGACCGTGGGTGTCGTTGAAGACCTTGAAGTGATCGATATCGATCATCGCCAAGCTGTACTCGCCAGAAAGTCTCGATAGAGTTTCGTCCAAGGCCCGACGGTTGGGCAGGTTGGTCAGCGGGTCGATGAAGGCCATCCGATAACTGGCGTAAAGCACGCTGGCAATCAGCAACAGTGCGCTCGCCAAGAGCCAGGTGGGCAACTCATGCGGGCGACCGCAGCCCGCTGCGGCCAACAACAAGCTGACCGAAAGTCCCCCTTCAAATGGCTGAAATCGTTTTAAAAAACGCAGCGCGCAGACGAATCCAGCCAAGAACAGCAAGGCGGTGGCACCGCGACCCGGATCAAGCCCAAACAACGGCAGCGCGGCCAACTTGACCGGCATCGCCAACAAGCCAGGAGGGGCGTGCAGGGCGACCAGCAGCAAACCGCCGACAGCGATCAACAAGCCGCCGTGACGCTTGGATAGCAACCGCGGCTCAGGCATCAGTGCGCAGGCAAGGATTAACCAAGGTGCCAAGCGCAGCGCGGCTTCACGCAAATGCAGCGAGCCCGCACCGACGCCTAACGCCAGCAGCGCCAACAGGCCGCCAATCTGCGCCGCACGATGGCGGTGGTAGCCAAGTGCGAGCAGGAAAGCGACGGCAAAAGCGGAGCTGGCGGGGTCGGTGTTGATGTTCGTCGCGGATCGCGGGTGAAGGTCTGGGTGCAGCCGTGGCGAGCATATCGGTCTTGCTGTCGCAATTACTGAGACGACTCGCGGCGATAAGGCGAGCTTCCTCCCTGCGGATTATCAGCATGCACAGCATCGCCGCCCAACTGCTATCTGAGAAATCCTTACCAGCGCTTACGCGCAGTGACGGCGGCGCGCTGGCAGAGGGTCTTAAGCGCCGTTATGGTGATCGCATCACCGGCCAGCTGTGTCTTCCCGCCGCCGCCGGTTGCTATTTGCCATTGCCTGCCGATTTGCCAGCCGCATTGGCCTTGGCTTTGCGAGCGCGCGGCATTGAGCAGCTTTACAGTCATCAGGCGCAGGCATGGCAGTTGGCGGGCGAGGGGCGCGATGTGGTCGTGGTCACCCCAACGGCGTCTGGCAAGACGCTTTGTTACACCCTGCCGGTACTCGCGGCGGCGCTTAGCGCTGGGCGCAAGGCGTTGTACCTGTTTCCCACCAAGGCACTGGCCCAGGATCAGGTCGCTGAGCTGCTGGAAATTAACCGCGCAGGTCAATTAGGCATCAAGGCCGCGACTTTTGATGGCGACACACCCGGCGATGCGCGCCAGGCGATTCGCTTGAATGGCGACATCGTGGTCAGCAATCCCGACATGCTGCACCAGGGCATCCTGCCGCATCACACCAAATGGGCGCAGTTTTTTGAAAGCCTGCGCTACGTGGTGATCGATGAAGTGCACACCTATCGCGGCGTGTTTGGATCGCATGTCGCCAACGTCATTCGCCGGCTCAAGCGGGTGTGCGCGTTTTACGGTGTCGAGCCGCAGTTCATCCTGTGCTCGGCCACCATCGGCAATCCGCGCGAGCATGCAGAGGCCTTGATCGAGCGTGAGGTTGCCGCGATCACCCAAAGCGGTGCGCCGACTGGCGAGAAACATGTGCTGCTTTGGAATCCGCCGGTGGTCAACCCTGATCTGGGTTTGCGCGCATCGGCGCGGTCGCAAAGCAATCGTATCGCTCGGCTTGCGATTCGAGCCGGGCTGAAGACACTGGTTTTCGCGCAGTCGCGTTCGATGGTCGAGGTGCTGACGAAGTACCTGAAGGATGTGTTCGACCACGACCCGCGCAAGCCCGCGCGCATTCGCGCCTACCGTGGCGGCTACCTGCCCACCGAACGGCGTGCGGCCGAGCGCGACATGCGCGCAGGCAAGATCGACGGCATCGTCGCCACCTCGGCGCTGGAACTTGGCGTCGATATCGGCAGTCTGGACGTGGTGGTACTGAACGGCTACCCGGGTTCGGTGGCCGCAACATGGCAGCGATTTGGTCGCGCCGGCCGCCGTCAGCGGCCCAGTCTTGGCGTGTTGGTGGCCAATAGTGAGGCGCTTGACCAGTACGTGGTTCGGCATCCACAGTTTTTCGTCGATAGCAGCCCGGAGCATGCGCGCATCGACGCCAATCAGCCGCTGATTCTGCTCGATCACATCCGTTGCGCCGCGTTCGAATTGCCCTTCATCGAAGCAGATCGCTTTGGTCCACTCGACCCGGCCGATTATCTGCAAGTGCTGGCGGAGTCTGGCGTGTTGCATCGCGAGGGCGGCCGTTGGGAGTGGATTGCGGATAGCTACCCGGCCATCGCGGTCTGCTTGCGTGCCGTTGCCGATGGCAACTTCGTTGTTGTGGATCGCAGTGACGGCCGCCAAACCATCATTGCCGAGGTGGACTACAGCGCGGCCGCCCTGACCCTTTACGAGGGCGCGATCCACATGATCCAAGCCTTGCCCTACCAAGTGGAAAAACTCGACTGGGAAGGCCGCAAGGCCTTTGTCACGCGCACCCACGTCGACTATTACACCGACGCCATCGACTACACCAAATTAAAAGTGCTGGAGCGGTTCGATTTTGCCGATAGCGGTCAGGGCGTTGCCAATCACGGCGAAGTGCACGTGGTGCGGCGAGTGTCGGGATACAAAAAAATTCGCTACTACACGCACGAGAACATCGGCTATGGACCGGTGACCCTGCCCGATCAGGAACTGCACACCACGGCGATGTGGTGGCAGCTCGATCAGCACGTCCTAGACGCCGCTTTTGATTCGCGACAACACGCGCTTGATGGTTTTTTGGGCACCGCCTACGCCTTGCACGTGGTGGCAACGTTGGCGGTGATGGCCGAAGCACGTGACCTGCAGAAGTCGGTCGGCAGCGGTGACGGTGCGTGGACCGTGGCGACAGACCAGCGCGGTCGCGGCTGCCTGCGCACCAGCAATGGCGCTGTGGTCGATCCCCGGCTGCATGAGCGCTTTGTTCCAACCGTTTTCCTCTACGACAACTTCCCCGGCGGTGTGGGCCTGAGTGAGCCACTGTTTCAGCGGCGTGACGAGTTGTTGCAACGTGCCAGTGAGCTGGTCGACGGCTGTGATTGCCACGCCGGGTGTCCGGCATGTGTGGGACCAATCCTGCCCAGTGATCAAAGCAGCGCCGCGCCGCCGCGCCAACTCGCGCAACGCGTTTTGGCTCTGTTGGCTGCGGTATGACTGCGCTGGCAATTCGGTTGCGCCGCTTGGCTGGGCAAGCGGGAGGCAAGCCATGCATGCCACCGGCCACAGCAGCCGTCGAGGTCCAGCGGGCCGCGTTGCGACGCTTGCTGGGACTGCGCGAGCGCCTGCATCCACGTGTAGAGATGGCAGTCGATACCAAGCGCAACCCGCAAATTGATCGACGCATTGAGGGCAACGAAGTGGCACCCGGCTTGTACTTCCACGAGCAACACTTTCCCTGGCCCGTGCTGCCTGCGGTTGCGGTCGACGGAGTGCAAACGTGCTTTGCCGATGGCGTCGGTATTCAGCCGTCGCAGTTGCTGTTTTTTGACACCGAAACCACCGGCTTGGCCGGCGGCAGCGGCACCCGCGCCTTCATGATTGGCGCTGGTGATTGGCATACAGGCTGCTTCCGGATACGTCAGCTCACCATCGCCACGCTGGCTGCAGAAGCGTCGATGCTGGCCGAGTTTGCAGGGTGGCTGCGGCCCGAGCACGTGCTGTGCAGCTATAACGGCCGCAGTTACGACTCACCGCTGCTGGCCGCTCGCTATCGGCTGGCAAGACTGGTCAATCCCTTGCAGGGCAGGGCTCACCTTGACCTGTTGTATCCCACCCGTCGGCGCTTTCGCGGTTGTTTTGAGAATTGCCGTCTGGCAACCATCGAGCGGCACGCGCTGGGCATCGTCCGCGAAGACGATTTGCCCGGTTCGGAAGCGCCGCGCGCATGGCGTGGCTATCTGTGCGGAGGCAGCGCCCGCGACTTGCGCCGCGTCGGCGAACACAATGCACAGGATTTGCGCAGCTTGGCGGCGTTGTGGGGATGCTTGGTGGGGGGCGGCGGATAGTGGCTGCGCGGCTGAATGGTGCAGCCGCGGCAGCGGCGATGGCCCGCCTCAAGGTGAGGTCTGCGCGGTGTTTGCTGGCGGGTTGGCAATGCGCTGCTGTCTTACCGAGTCGCAGGCACAGACCGCGCCGCCGGCGTTGCCGTGTCAGCGACGATGGTCGTGTGCTCACCGGCTTGGCACAATGGGGGCCCATCTCTGGCTGCACGCTGATCTGATGTCGTATCTGGTACTTGCCCGCAAATGGCGGCCGCGCCGTTTTGCCGAGTTGGTCGGGCAAACCCATGTGGTGCGCGCGTTGACCAATGCGCTGACCGCCGGGCGCGTCCATCATGCGTTTTTGTTCAGCGGCACCCGCGGCGTTGGCAAGACCACGATTGCGCGTATTTTTGCGAAGAGTCTGAACTGCGAAACCGGCATCGGTGCCGAGCCCTGCGGTATCTGCCCGGTCTGTGTGGCAGTGGATGCGGGCCGCTTTGTGGATCTGATCGAGATTGATGCGGCCAGCCATACCGGCGTTGACGATGTGCGCGACTTGATCGACAACGCGCAATACATGCCTTCGCGCGGACGCTACAAGGTGTACCTGATCGACGAAGTACACATGCTGTCGCGCAATGCATTCAACGCTTTGTTGAAGACGCTGGAAGAGCCGCCCGAACACGTCAAATTCCTGCTCGCCACCACCGATCCACAAAAGCTGCCGGTGACCGTCCTCTCGCGCTGCCTGCAATTCAATTTGAAGCGGCTGACGCCCGAGCAGATTGGCGGACAGATCCAGTTGATCGTTGTCGCCGAGAGCATCGCCGCTGATGCAAGCGCGATTGCACTGCTGGCGCACGCGGCTGATGGCAGTCTTCGCGATGGCTTGTCCCTGCTCGATCAAGCGATCGCTTATGGCGCAGGCAGTTTGCGCGAGGCCGACGTCATGGCCATGTTGGGGACGGTCGACAGCGCCAGCGTCGACGCCTTGATCGAAGCGCTGGCGGCGGGCGATGGCGTCGTCCTGTTGGCGGAGGTTGAACGTCTGGCCAATTTTTCGCCTGACTTCGGCGGCCTGTTGGAAGCCATCGCCGCTGCCCTGCATCGCATCCAGTTGGCGCAGTTGGTGCCGAGCATGGCCGCCACCGATTGGGCAGTTGCACGGGCCAAAGAAGTTGCTCCTGAACTGGTCCAGCTTTGGTATCAGATGTCACTGAATGGACGCCGGGATCTTGAATTGGCACCGACCCCGCGGGTCGGCTTCGAGATGGCGTTGCTGAGAATGTTGGCGTTTCGTCCACGCGACCCATCGATGGGCGCGGATTCGGGTAGTAAGACCGGCCGCGTGGCGACCGCCAGCGCGGTGGCAGCCAAGGCGAGCACGCGCGCCGATTCAGAGCCGCGGTCGCTCGCAACTGCGACCGTCACGTTGCCTGCTTCGGTTGGCGAGACCACCAATACGGCTGTCAGCTATCGAATCGCTGATGCACCTGCCGCACTGCCTTCGTCAACGCCAGTTATATCTGCAATTGTTGCCGCGACATCGGCACAGCACGAAGTGAGTCGGCCATCGGCCGCCGCATCATCAGCGCATTCGACAGCGCTCAGCAGCAATGAAGACTGGCTGGCGCTGGTCGCTACGCTGGGACTGAAAGGTCCAGTGCGCGAACTGGCCAGCAATGCGGGTTTCGTCGCCTTCGACGATCACGTGCTGCGTCTGAGTCTTGCCGAGTCGCTGGAGTACCTGCGACCGCCTGCCTGCGTGCAACAGCTGACGCAGGCGCTGGTGACTGCCTTGGGACACCCGTTGAGCTTGGACATCCGCGCCGCTGTCGCCGCAGTTGACACCTTAAGCGCGCGCAGCCGGCGTGATCAGGATGCACGTCAACACGCCGCCGAGCGCGATTTTGCTGCCGATCCGGCGGTTACCCGCTTGCTAAGTCAATATGAAGGCCGCATCGTCCCGGGTTCAGTGCGCCCGCCAGGCGCTGTCTGAACTCAGCTGACCCGATCACATGCGTCGTGCTCACGCACTCAGGCGCACCGTCACCTGTTTGGAGAATTGCAATGCGCGGACCCATAGCCAACCTCATGCAGCAAGCCCAGCGCATGCAGGAACAGATCAAACAAGCGCAGGATGATTTGGCCAATGTCGAGGTCACCGGCGTGGCTGGCGGAGGTGCAGTCAAACTCACCTTGAGCGGTCGCATGGAAGCGCGGCGGGTGCGTATCGACCCTAGCGCGTTGAGCGACCCTGAATTGTTGGAAGACTTGCTCGCTGCCGCGATCAACGATGCCGTCAACAAAGTGCAAGAGGCCAGCCGCGCGCGGATGGCTGAGGCGACCGCCGGCATGCCCTTGCCGCCAGGCATGAATCTGGGCGGGCTGTTCTGAGCGCCGCGCCGCTGCTGGATCAGCTGATCGAAGCGCTGCGCTGCTTGCCCGGCGTCGGCCAGAAAACCGCACAACGCATGGCACTGCAGTTGCTTGAACGCAATCGCGAAGGCGGTCGCCGGTTGGCGGCAAGCCTGAGCCAAGCGATGGAGCGCATCGGCAATTGCAGCCGCTGCCGCAATTTCAGTGAGGATTCAATTTGCGGCATTTGTCGGAACGCTTCGCGCGACGCGCAATTGCTGTGCGTGGTGGAGTCGCCAGCCGATCAGGCAGCCATCGAATCAGCGACGGGCTTCCGCGGTCACTACTTTGTGCTGTTGGGTCGCTTGTCACCGCTCGATGGATTGGGTCCACGCGAACTCGGGCTTGATCTGCTGGCGGCTCGCCTTGCCGAGGGGGAAGTGCGCGAACTCATCATCGCCACCAACCCGACCGTCGAAGGCGAAGCCACCGCGCATTACCTTGGCCAGCTCGCAAGACAGCACAAAGTGCACCCGAGCCGCCTTGCCCACGGCGTACCGCTTGGCGGCGAACTTGAATACATTGATCGCGGCACCTTGGCGCACGCGTTTGGCATGCGCCATGAGGTGGCGCGTTAAGGCCAGTCTCAGTAGGGTGTGGTGCGAATCAAGCCAAGCCCAAACTGTTGCCTCGCTTTGGGAGG
The DNA here is from genome assembly GCA_038215505.1 of Lysobacterales bacterium. Taxonomy (GTDB): domain Bacteria; phylum Pseudomonadota; class Gammaproteobacteria; order Xanthomonadales; family Xanthomonadaceae; genus JANNWF01. The sequence continues at coordinate 559 of JBBQQV010000118.1, read as the reverse complement.
GCGTCGCTCCCGCGACGCTGCTTTTGCAGTGACCTAACAACGCAAAAGCAGCCGCGCAGAAGCACGGCCCTCCAGGAACACCAGCCGCCGCGCTGCACTTTTGTCCTTGGGGGCTTCGCCGCCACCGCGCCGACCGTGCATTCTGTGTCAGGTTTGCCCACTATCTCACCCAACCGAATTCGTCGAGTCCACCTATGTCCGACACTCTCTTCGCCCGCATCATCCGCCGCGAGATTCCTGCCGACATCGTGTTCGAGGATGACGACGTCCTGGCTTTCCGCGACATCCAGCCACAAGCGCCAGTGCACGTCTTGTTCATCCCCAAACGTGCGTTCGCCACCCTCAACGACCTGCAACCAGAAGACGCCACTCTGGTTGGAAAGTTGATCCTCGCGGCGGCAGCGTATGCGCGCAAGGAAGGCTTCGATCAGGCCGGCTACCGCACCGTGTTCAACTGCAACCCCGACGGCGGCCAGAGCGTGTACCACATTCATCTGCACTTGCTGGCCGGCAGACAAATGCAGTGGCCGCCGGGGTGAGCCGAGGCGCTTGCGAGATG
>JBBQQV010000117.1:0-8100 GCA_038215505.1 Lysobacterales bacterium | reverse complement strand
CTATCTATCTGAAATAGCCAGACAGCCTGGTCACTTGACATCATTGCATTGCTCAACTGTACTATGTGCACTACTACAGTAGATGCGAGAATGGGGATGCAGCGAACCCAGGCGTTGATGATCCAGATCGCCACCGGCGATTCACGCTCGATCAACAAGCAGATCACCGACGCGGTGCGGATGAAAATCGCCACTGGCGAGCTGCGTGAAGGCACGCAACTGCCCAGCGTGCGCGGACTGGCTCAGCAACTCACGATCAACCCCAATACGGTGGCCAAGGCATATGCCGAATTGACCACCGAAGGCTGGTTGGAGTCGCGCGCTGGTGTGGGACTGTATGTGGCTCCGACCCGGCAACGCCTGAGCGAGAGCGAGCGCGAGCGGCGGCTGGATGACGCTGTGCAGCGCTTCGTCCACGATGTGGTCGCACTCGACTTTCCAGCGTCGGTGCTGCAGCAGCGGGTGCAACTGGCCCTGCGCGCGCTCGGCGTGAGGAAGTCGGCATGAGCGCCGTGCGGACAGCCGTCCCCACGCCGGTGCAAGCCGAAGCCGAATGGGCAATTGAAACCCGCGCGCTCAGCAAGCGCTATGGCGGCAAGCTGGCGCTTGATGCGCTCGACCTGCAAATTGCGCGCGGCGGGATCCACGCCATTGTCGGTGCCAACGGCGCCGGAAAATCGACGCTGTTTCGGGTGCTACTGGGCTTTTTGCCACCGACCAGCGGAACGGCGGCGATACTCGGCTGCGACAGCCAGCGGCTAAAGCCCAGTGACCGCCGACGGATCGGCTTCGTCAACGAAGAGCACACCCTGCCCGGCTGGATGCGGGTAGCTGCACTGATCGCAATGCAGCGCAGGCTCTACCCGCTGTGGAGTCAGGCTGCATTGGACTCGGTGCTCGGCCAGTTCCACGTGCTGCCCGATCAACACGTGAGCGAGCTGTCACGTGGCGAGCGGGCCGGGCTCAACCTGGCGCTGGCGTTGGCGCAAAGGCCCGACATTCTGGTCCTGGACGAACCTACCTTGGGCTTGGATGTCGTCGCCAAACGTGCGTTTCTGGAAGCCCTGATGTACAGCAACGAAGCGGCCGCCAGCACCGTGATTTACTGCTCGCATCAGATGGAAGAAATCGAGCGCGTCGCCGATAACCTGATCATTCTGGAGCGCGGCCAGCTGCGCAATGCGTCAGCACCGGACACCTTCTGCGCGCGGGTGAGCCATTGGATTGCCGAGTTCCCGTTTCAGCCGCCGCCGCCCGCCAACGTGCCTGGACTGCTGCAGATGCAGCGCCTGGATGGTCTGAACCATTACGTGGTGCTGGATCAGTCCGCTGAGTTTGCCGAGTTTCTGCGCAGCGCCGGTGCACGCACGGTCAACTGCATGGCGGTCAGTCTTGACCGCGCCGTCAACAGTTTTCTCGCCAAAAACCACGCCGCGCCTGCCGCCGCCTGAGCCTTCGTCAAGGAGTTTTCCATGCTGGACCTGATCAAGGCCGAGCTGCTGCGTTTTCGTGTCTGGGCCATCGCTGCCGCGCTGCTGCACGCGGCGACGCTTGGGTTTTTTACGCGCGTCGTGGATCCGTTGCAGCAGCCGCTGTTCGTTTACCAAGTAGTGGCCAGCGTGTATGTCGTGCTCGGGCTGCTGCTTGGCCTCCACCAGATTGGCGGCTACCGCCGACCCAATACCTGGCTGCATCTGCTGCATCGCCCGCTGCCGGCGGCGCGCATCGCACTGGCGCTGGCCACAGCCAGCGGCTTGCTGCTGACTGTCGTGATCGCACTGCCGCTGTTGCTGATGCTGGCTATGCAAGCCGGATTCAGCGCACGCGTGGTCGACACCCGCCATCTCTGGCTGCCGCTGGCGGCTGGACTGCTGGGGTGTATCGGCTGGCTTGGTGGCGCCTATGCACTGCTGGCACCGCGACGCTATTCCGTGCTCGTCTTCGCACTGCCCGCCGTGTTTCTGCTGGGAGATGCCAGCGGCATCGCGGCCATTGGCGTGCAGTGGCTGGTTCTGATCTGGCTGCTTGGGCTGCTGGTTGCCGCATTCAAACCCGACCTCAGTGCGCCGCCGCGTGCTGGAATCGCTGAGCTGGCGACCGCCGTCCCGGTCACCCTTGGGATCTATCTGCTCGCGCTGTTGGCCAGCATGGGCTACCAGATCATCTGGATTGCGCTGGGCAGCCACCCGCTGAACAGCACCCCGCCGGCGGGTGGCTTCATTGAGACCAGCCGCATGCGCGGTGACGCGCTGTTGCAGGCGGGTTTACTGCAAAGCCGTGACGACTCGGCAGAGGTTTGGAGCGAACAGGTTGAGCTGTCCGAGGTGGTCAGTCTGATCGCCGAGTTCGACGCTTTTCCCAAGCGCGATGAGCTGACCAATCCCGCGCCGCTGGAGTTTGATGATGACGAGCGCCGCGTGCGTTGGATCTTCAGTCATGATCGGATGCTTTTTTCGGGTGTCAATTTGGCCGACCGCAAGCACGCGGGTGTGCTGGGAAGCGGTAGCGCAGCGACGCCGCTGCTGCTGCCTCCACTGCCACTGGATGGCGAGCGCGTGCTCACTTCGAACACGCTGTACGCCTACGACAGCGAGCTACAACAGCTGAATCCACGCATTGCCCTGCCCCCAAGCGAGACGTTTGCCGCTCCGCCCGCGCCGCTGGGTGCAGCACTGCTGGTGCTCAGCGATCGCGCCCTCTACTTCTATGATCGGCGCGCCTTCAGCGAACGTAGCGATCTGCAGATCAGCCGCGCGCGGCTGGCGCTGCCCGCCCCCATCGGCAGCCTTGAGCGCATTGACCTGATCGAGCTGCTCGACGGTCATCTGGTGTCGCTGGTGTACGGCCGCGCCGGCGTCGATGGCCCGTTCGATGCGTGGCAGACGCTGTGGCAGCTTGCCGCCGACGGCAGCGCACATGAGATCGCACGGCGCGAACTCAAACCGGACTTCCCACTTGCTCTGCGCCACTACGGGTGGTGGCTTTCACCGGCACTGCACAGCCTCCGCGCGCAGGCCAGCCAACTGTTCGCTCAACCCGACCCCATGCGTGCGCACGAGCCGGTCTCGCGGCCAGTTGCCATCTACACGTTGGCCGCTGCGCTGATGCTGCTGGCACTGGCGGTTGCAATTGCACTCAGCCGACGCATGCCAATGTCCAAGGCACACCAGCTTGTCTGGTGTGGGGCCTGCCTGATCGTTGGCCTGCCGGCGTTGCTGGCGCTATGGTTATTGCGGCCGGCGAGCGGGCGCGCTGACGCGGCGGGCTCGGCGTGAACGCTTTCAGCTGCGATTTTCGAGTGCGGCAGACGGCGGCGGCTGGGCAAGCCACTGGCAAGCTGCTCATGCTCATGCTCATCCTCATGCTCACGGTAGGTATTGGCACGGCCCGCGCCAACCCGGATGCCGACTTCGCGGCGGCGCTAGCAGTCGAACGGGCACGCCTGCCTGCAGCGCGATTCGAGCGCGCCGACCTGTTGCATCCAGCACCGCTGCAAAGGATTCTGCTGGCCCCAGACAGCTCGCAGCTGGCGTTCCTGCACGGTGAGGCCAATGCGCGCGGTCTGTGGTTGCTGCACAGCAACACTGGCAACACTCGACAGCTGCTCGCTCGCACCGACGCAACCGCTCTGCATTGGTCACAGGACAGCCAATGGCTGTTTATCCAGAGCGCCGAGCAGCTTTCCGTCATCGCCCATGACGGCAGCGGCGCACGTCGGGTCGCGCGCTTTCAGGCGGATCGGCAGTTCGAGGTGCTCGGCCGCGACCCGGTCGTCGGCGATGCAATGCTGGTCGTAGAGCGCACGCGACCGGGAGACACTCAGCCGCGCAGCCGCCTGCTGCGCATTCGCGCCACAGGCGACTTGCAAGCCCTGTACGCCGACGAGCGACTCATTGCAGGCGCACTGATCGGTGCCGACGGGCAGCCCGCGTTTGTCAAAGTGGTCGAGGCCGAGCGGCAACTGATCGTGCATCTTCGCCGGGACCGCCCCGCAAATGTGTTGTTGCGCTGCGTCGAACTGCAACGCTGCACGCTGCTTGCGGGCGACGCATCGGGCGATGCATCGAACCAGGGCGTTTGGCTGGCGTCTGATATCGGGCGCGATCGCGTTGGTCTGCTGCATCTGGGCATCGAGGGCGGCCAACGCTGGACATTCGATGATCCACGCGGCCAAGCCGATAGTGATCAGATCGTGCTGGATCCGCAGAACGGCCAGCCGCGATTGGTGGCGGTGCGCAGTGTCGATGCCGAGCTGCATCCGTTGGACGCCGATGCGGCGCGTCATCTGCAGCAGATTCGACGCGCGTTGCCGGCCAGCGATCTCGATATTCAGCTCGGCCACGGCGAGGCCGCATGGCTGATTGGCGAGCGCCACAGCACCTTGGCGGTGACGCACTGGCATCTGTATCAGCCACCCAGCGGCGTTTTGCAGCGCATCCTGGCCGACCGCGACGGCTCGGCCAGTACACCGCCGCCATCGCGTCTCGCGCGAAAACTGCCGTTCAGTTGGCGAGCAAGCGACGGCATGCGTCTGCACGGGTTTCTGTCGGTGCCACCTGGCCGCGATTTGCGCGCGATTCCCTTGATCACTCAAGTGCACGGCGGGCCGTGGTCGGCCACGGGGCCGGGCTACGCCTCCACCACTCAACTATTGGTCAATCGTGGCTATGCCGTGTTCGAGCCCAATTTTCGCGGCTCGACCGGCTTTGGCCGCGAGTATTTGCTGGCGGCGAAAGGCGACTTCGGCAATGGGCGGGTACAGCAGGATATTGTCGAGGGCACTCAAGCGGTGTTGGCGTTGGGTGTTGGCGACCCCAAGCGGGTCGGAATCATTGGCGCTTCGTTCGGGGGCTACGCCGCGCTGCAGGGCGTCACCCATTCGCCCGAGTTGTATCGCGTCGCGCTGGCCGCCGTGCCGCCGGCAGACTTCGGTTGGGCACTGCGCTGGGCCTTGACCGACAGCGATCTGGCCGATCGCGACGGCGTTCCACTGGCGACCCGCTTTCGCCTGCTGGGTGTGGACCCGGCCGATGCTGCTCTGCAGGCACGCTTGAGCGCGCAGTCGCCACAGACTAACGCGGCGCGGCTGACACGCCCGCTATTGCTGTTTGCCGGCGGTCGCGACGAGCGTGTGGCCATCCGCAGTGTCACCCATTACGCCGCCACCCTGCGCAGACTCGGCCGTGACCTGAGTGTGTACATCGAGCCAGACGTTGGCCACAGCGCCGACAGCCCGCTTACTCGCGAAGCCTTCTTGTATCTCGTTGAGTGGATGTTCCATCGGCACTTGCACGGTGAAGCCGCGACCGTGCCGGACGCAGCATTGGCGGCCCATTTGCACCGGCATTGGCGCGAGTCCGACTCAGCGGCAAATTGAAGGCGGCGTTCGCACTCATCGAAACGGTCTCGACTACGACACAACCCCTCATTTCGGCGGCCAGACACCGTCCCAGTCGGCAGCAGGCGGATTGCGTTCGAAGGCCCAACAGCGTTCGATGAACATGATGCTGGGGCCATCATCGGGGTAGCGTGCGAGCACATCCTCGAACAGCGACACCGCAGCACTCCAATCGCACCTTGCGTAGCGTTCACGGCCGCTGGCGAACCGCGCCAGCGCCGCTTCGTCCAGCTGCTCACCGCCCACCATCAGCTGGTGAACTGTGGCAGCTTGATTCTTGCCCTTCACCCGTACATGGTCGAGCTCACGAATCGCATAGTTGCCGCGTAGCGCCACGCGGGTGCCTTCGGAAATGAGGATCGCTACGCCGTAGATCTTGGTAGCCGACTCCAGCCGCGCTGACAAATTCACCGTATCGCCAATCACCGTGTAATCCATGCGTCGCGGCGAACCGACATTGCCGGCCACGAGATCGCCGGTGCTGAGGCCAATGCCAATGGCCAGCGCGTCCTCACCCCGTTGCTTGCGCACCTCGTTCAGGGCATCCAGCCGCTCGATCATTCCGATAGCGGCGCGTACGGCCGCGTCTGCATCCGCTTCACCCGCAAACGGCACGCCGAACAACGCCATCACCGCATCGCCAATGAACTTGTCGAGAATGCCGTCGTGCGCCGAGATGGCGTCCACCATCGCCGAGAAATACTCGTTCAACATGGCCACCGTGGCGCGCGCGCCAAGCTGCTCGGAGATCGTCGTGAAATCGCGAATATCCGAAAACAGCACAGTGGCCATTTGCGACACGCCACCGAGATTGATATCGGGGTCGGCGAGCATCTGCTCGGCCACCTGCGACGGCAGGTAGCGCGACAGCGTATTGCGCACCCGTTTTTCTTCGGTGACATCTTCGAACACCAGCATGGAACCGATCCGCTGATCCTCCAGATTCGCCAGCGGTACGCGGGTGATGTTGGCCAGCCGCCGCTTACCATCCGCAAGCTGCAGCTCGGCCTCGGCGAAATAGGCCTGTTCACTGCTGTCAGACAGCGAATGCCACCAGCGATTCTCACCGCTTAGCGCCAGCGAGAAGGACTGACCTTGAATGCTCTCGGTCACCCCGAGCATGCTCTGCGCTGCCGCGTTCGCCTTCACCACATCAGCGCGACTGTCGAGCGTCACCACGCCATTGCTCAGGCTCTTGAGGATGCTTTCGCTGTAGCGGCGCTCGCGATCCAGATCAGCAAACAGTTGCGCATTGACCAACGCAATCGCCGCCTGCGCTGCAAACGCCCGCAGTCGGCGAGCATCGTCCTCGCTGAACTCACCTTCGATTTTGTTGACCGCCTGGATCACACCGAGACAGTGGCCGGAGCGATCCTCAACCGGCACACAAAGCAGACTGCGCGTGCGGTAGCCAGTACGTTGGTCGAAGGCCGGGTTAAAGCGCGGATCGTCATACACGTCGGCCACCCGGACCACCGCCGCGCGCTGAAACGAGTCGCCAACGATGCCGGTATCAGCCGGAAAGCGCATGACATCCTCGACGCCTTCGGCCACCTTGCCCCACAACTCATCGGTGGCTGCGTCGTGCAGGAACAGACTGACACGATCTGCACCGACAAAGCTGCGCGTGGTGGCCACGATGCGGGTCAACAGTGGATCGAGTCGCAGCTCGGTAGCCAGCGCCAGACTGACTTCAAACAGGTCGTTCTGCTCGCGGTGGGCGTCACGTAACGCCGCGATCATGCGGTTGGTCTTGGCGGCGATCAGACTGAATTCGTCGCGCGTGATGATCGGCACGAAGGTGTTGAGCTTGCCGTTGGATACATCGCCGAGGCCCGCAATCTGCAAACGCAGGATGAAAGCCAGATTATTGCCGTAAGACCACAACAGACGCAGTGCCAGCAGCAGGACCACACCAATCACGAATGCGATATCGATGAACACCGCACGCCGCAGATCGCCATGCGCTTGATCATTGATGTGCGCGATCAGGTAGTCGATATCCTTGACAATGACCATGCCGGCAACGACGCCGGTAAACATCGCGATCGTGATGAAAATCACGACCAGCCGGTCAGTGATTGGAAAGATGCGTTTGGGCGATTGGGTCAGCGATGAGAGCCGCGGCGGCGTACGCCGTTCGCGGCGCAAGCCGTTGTCCAGCCCGGCAAACAAACCGAACATCGCCGAGCCAATCAGCACCTTGCCGCCCGACTCCAGTGGAAAGCCGACCACGTAATGGTTGTACAGGGTAATGCCAACCCCAACGGCCACAAACAGGCCGAAATCAATAAAAAACTGATACACCGACAGGGTGAAAGGCTCGCCTGCGGGCATCAGGCGCTGCTCAAACAGCAGCTTGAGCACGAACGCGGCAGCAAAGCCGAGCGCGAACGTCATTACGACGTTGAGCGGATCGAGCCCGGCAATGAAGGGACATACGCGAACGCCGTAAAAGCTCAGCACAGCGACCGCAATCGCGTAGTAAATGGCGATCAGCCGATGGTCATGCTCGCCGTCCACCGACACCGGCACCACCACGGCCGGCAACTCCAGCGTGGGACGCGAGGCCAGATTCGCCTTAACCATGACGCCCCATCGGGCGAATGGTCGATCTCCTCGACAGCGAGCAAGCGGTGTCGACCTGCGATATCGCCTCTCCTAGACCGTGATCCGCCTCTTTTGTCATCGCACTTTCAATC
>JBBQQV010000116.1:0-8112 GCA_038215505.1 Lysobacterales bacterium | reverse complement strand
CCTCACCGACGGTACCCATCTGCTTGGCGAGGTTGTCACCAATGATCGCCAGATAGACGTCATTGATCAGCCGATTGCGGACGAACGAGCTGAGCGGCCGCGGCTTGAACTCGGCGATCCGCAATCCATGCCGCGCGTCTTCCACCACCCGCTGGCGCAAGGCTTGAAAACGTCGTAAGCCAGGCAGGAACACCTGCTGATGCTGCTGCAAGCGCTGCTTGAACTCGTCCACTGCAAACGTGAGCACGCCGTCGCTGATACGCGCGTGTTGACCCAACAAACCGCTGACGCGCAAACGCAGATCCACTTCGCTGACGCGCGAAGGCACGCTTTGCCCCACCAGCAACATCGCTGCCGCCTCGGCCAAGTAAGGCTCAAGCTCGGCGCTCGGATTGGCTGCCACCGGATGGCTGACCAAGGCGCGCAACCATTGCAGCAACAACGCCACCCGCGCACCCAGACGATTGCCCAACTGCTCCAAGGTGCCCTGCAACGCCTCCCAGCGATGACCCGCGCTCAGTTGCAGACGCAATTGGAACGTCAAATCGCGTGCGTATTTGCTGAACACAAACTGCGGATGCTCCGCCGCCAGCTCGTCGAGCAGATAAGCCGCTGCGGCCGGGGCCAATGCCTGCCACTTTGGCAACTGCTGTGCCTCGCTGAATGCCTGCAGACGTGTGCTGACTTCCAGCGCCAACGCGGCCTGGCCTGCCTCCGACGCAAACAGCTCACGCATCTGCCGTGCTTGGCGCGCGCGCTGTGGCCACAACGCCGCATCGCTGTCTGCTTGCAGCTGCGACCACGCGACCACGCCCAGCGCTCGCGCCTCAGGCGCATGCACCAAGGTACCGGCGCTCTCCTGTAGCGGCATCCACGCACTCAGGATCAAACCCGCATCGTGATCGTGGATGCCCTTCTCATAGCCTTCGCGGTAACGCGGCGCGGCAAACTCGCGCAGCGTTCGTGCCAGATTCCCAGGCTCGCTGAGCTGCTGTCGCAGACTTTCCAGAGTGAGGCCGTCGCGTCCGGATTGAGCGGCTTCAATCACGGCAGCGGCGAGATACTCAGCGCGATACAGCTGCTCGGATTCGGACTCCAGACTGAGCGACCAATACGGTCGCAGCGCGTCAAGTTCGGGCTGTTCGAGTGGCTCGAAATAGCCGGTACCGGTCAGGTGCAGACACAGATGCTCATCGCGCGGAATCAGGGTGAGATCAAGCTCCTGGGTGTTGACGCTGAAGCGATGTCGCGGACCGAGCTTTATGACCGTGCCGTCACCCTCAAAAAGCTCGGTCTTGTCGCGCAGCGAACGCACCGCTTGATCGCGCGCGCCCTTCAGCCGCGCTTCCACACTCTCGGCCTTGACGCTGTCGTGCAGACTGCGCAATCGCGCTATCAGCTCACGCAACTTGAGGATCAGCGGATCACCGGCGAAGAACGCATTCAGCTCATCCGCGTTACTAAGCCGGGCGGTGCGTCGACCCAAACCATCCAGAATTCTCAGCGCCGCGTCCTGCACGCCTTGAGCTTTGCGCTGCCGCTCATCCAGCAAGGTCTGCTTGTGCGCTTCAAACGCTTCCAGCGCCTCCTCGCGTTTGCCTTGAATGTCGTTGAGAAACTGCTCGTGCTCGCCGAACTGGCTCTCCAGAGTTTCCAACTGGACCAGAATCCGCGCTAACTGCTCGTCGCATCGCTCAGGATCGCTGGCCAGCCCCAGCGCGCTAGTCAGACTTTGTCCAAACAAGCTGAACTGCGCCGCAAACTGGGCGACAGCTTCGCTCGAGCCAAGGGACTTGCGGCGCTGTTCGCCACGTGCACGCGCTTGATTCAGGCGCGCATACAGCTCGGAAATCGCCTCCACAATCGCTGTGCGCTGAGCCGCATCGTCGATCTGCAGGCCGGCCATCAGCGCCGACAGCATGTCCAGATTGGCGGCCATCGCGGCAAGCTCGGCCAACGGACCCGCCAATTGGCTGACGCCCGCAGCGGCTTGCGCCTGTGCATCCAACGCCCGTAACTGCACATTCAACGGCAGTAGCGCGTGCTCACCCGCGAGATAGGTCGCGGTCGCCGCAGAGACTTGGCGATGCGCCAACTGCACCGCCGATTCCAGCGCATCAATGGCGGCGACATCGATGTAGCGGTAGTCCCGAATGGTCAGCAGATGCCCGCGCTCGGCGGTCAACGCATTGAGCGCGTCGACGTACTCCTCGATGCGTTCAAAGCGGTCCGGCTGGGCGCGCTCCAGCAGAGCCTTTTGGCGGGTGTGCGCCTCAGCCAAGGCGCGCACCGACTGTCGGCGGATGCTTTCGACCTTCTCGAACTCGTCCAATACCGCTTCGCCGCTGGCAGCGATGTCGCGCAGCAGCGGGGCAATGTCGCCGCAGCTGGCGTCACTCAACCAGTGGTGCAGATCGAACAGGCGGCGCGCGCTGTGGGCAAGCTTTTCGTAGCGCTGCATCGACACCTGTTCGGCATCGATTTCACGGCTGAGCAGCAGCAAGTCGGAAATGCCGCGGACCAGTTCGGCATTGCCGATCTTGCCCATGAAGCTGCTGCCGGTCGGTCGGCTGGCGGCGAACACTTCGCTGTAGAACGGCGTCTGCCACACCTGCATCGGATGTACGCGGGTGGGCTCGTCGCTGTCGGCAGAAAAGATAACCATGCGCCCGTCTTCGTGGCGCGAGTAGCCGTGAGCAAAGATCGGCGCTTGCAGCCGCCGTTCGATCAGGTTGTAGGTAAACAGCGCGCAGCGGCCTTCGATTTCCTCATAGAAGACGTACAGCACGTCCTCACCGTTGGGCGACCGCAGCAGGCGCTTGAAACGCATGCCGTCCATCGGTCGCTCAAAGGTCTTGTACTCGCCGTTTTGCAGTAGATAGCCACCGGGAAAAACAATGCCGTGGTCTTCCGGCAACTGCACGCAGGCTTGGCCGATGGCATCAATTCGCAGCACGCTGCGGGTCAAGGTATTGAAGGCGAGATAGCGCCACTGCTCTTCGCGATACGGCTGGATGCGCAGCAACACCAGACTGCCGACGCGGGCGTAATCGAGCGTGGCGTCGTCCAACGATTGGGTCTGATCGTTGACCGGCTCGCGGTAGATACCGAGGCCGTCCTCGGTGTTGTTCTCGACCTTTACCGTGAGGTCGCCGCCGATGGTCTCGACGAACACCTGATCGAGAATATTCAGGTGTGGATGACGGCCTTCGATGACGTTTTCACGGGTCGCGCGAATCCACTCGAAGTCATACGCCGGCGGCAGAGCGATATCGCGCTCGCCGCGATTGTCGATGTAGCGCAGCGTGCCATCCGGCGCGATGCTCCAGCGAAACACACGCACGTCGGTGACCCGCTCACCGATCTGAAACGCCGCGAGCAAGGCATCATCGCGCCGCACCAGTTGCAACAAGCGCGTGTTCTTGTAATAGGCGTAAAGCTCGCGAAAGTCCTGCACGAAGCTGTCGGTGGTCAGAAAACTGCCCGCCAACGCAACCGGCTCCACGTCATAGCCATCGGCACCATCGATCAGGCGATACAGCGCGAACACATCCTCGATCAGGGTCTCGCGCTTGAGTCCAATGAACACGTTGTAGCCGAACAACAAACAGTCCCCGACCTGGACCAGATCGCGCGGCACACAGTTGTTCTCAGTGCGCACCCGCAAACGCCCAATCGCCGCCATTTGGCTGCTGCCGAACTCGGCAAGCCGCTGCGCGTTAAGTTGCTCGGCAATGCCACGCAACCGCCCGCCTTGTTCAAGCAGCCGTTTTCGCAACACTTCATAGGCGCCGCCTTCGGCGACTGCTTGGTCGGTGGTGGATGGTTGGATGGTGGTCATGGGTTCCTGTTCGGCTGCTCTTGGCTTAGATCGGGATTCGCGCGAGGACGTACCCTCACCCCAAGCCCTCTCCCGCCGGCAGAGGGGCTCAAGAATGCGCCTACGCCACTTCGCCGGCACCAACAAAGCCGCCGTCATCTCGACTTTGCAATCCGGCCACGAAAGCCTCGAAGGCCCCGCCCGCCTGGTGTTGGTCACTAGCGACGCCCAGTTCGAAGCCACCCGTACCCGCGCTCTGGCGCATCTCGAGCGCGGCACGCCTGCCGGCGGTGGCGTGCACTTTCGCGAGCAGCCCATCAGCGGCGAAATGGCGTTTGTGTTCGCCGGGGCCGGTGCTTCCTATCACGGCATGGGCCGGTCGCTGTTGCAGCACTTGCCGATCCTGCGTGACCGACTCTCCGAGCGCAGCAAACGCTTGCCATCTGCGCTGGCGTGGGCGTTCGATCCCAAGCAGCTAGAACCCACCGCATTGCAACAACTCTGGGGCGCATCGGCGCTGTCGCAGCTGCATGTGGAGCTGAGCCAAGGATTGCTGGGACTCAAAGCGGATGCGTGGCTTGGCTATTCATCCGGCGAGACCAATGCGCTGGTCGCCAGCGGCACTTGGACGGATACCGATGCACTGATGGACGAGATGGAAGTCTCGGGCCTAATCACTAACGAACTGGGCGGGGAATTCGCCGCGATTGAACGCGTCTGGAAGCAACCGGTGCGCTGGGCCAGTTGGACCATTCTGGCGCCCATTGCAGACGTGGAGGCCGCGATTGGCGACCGCCAGCGGGTGCATATCGCAATCATCAATTCCGACGAGGATTGCCTGATCGCGGGCGCTGCGGAGGAGTGCGCTGAGGTGGTCGCAAGGATTGGCGAACGCCGCTGTTTGCGTTTGCAATATCCCTTGGCCGTGCACGTTCCTGAGCTTGCCGAGGTGGCCGACGCCTGGCTGCATCTGCACCGTCGCCAGACCACCGCGCCAAGCGGACGCCTGTATTCCAACGCTTTCGGCGGCACCTACACAGCCGACAGCGAGTCCTGCGCGCGCGCCATTCTTGAGCAAGCTGATCGCCGGCTCGACCTGCGTCCTGCGGTGTTGGCGGCGTGGAACGACGGCGTCCGCGTCTTTGTCGAGCACGGCCCCGGCGGTGCCTATGGGCGCGCCATTCGCAACATCCTGGGCGAGCGCGAGAGCCTGGTAGTGAGCCTGGATCGCAAGGGCCAAGGCATCGATGCCACCTTGAATGCCGTTGCCGCACTGCTGGCGGCCGGCGTCGCCCTCAATCACGACGTGTTTGTGCCTCGACTTGCGCCTGCACCGCTGCGAATGTCCCGATGGCAGCGATTCGCGGCGCACCCACCGCAGATCATTTGGCCGGAGAGAGAGTCTATGCAGACCGTGCCATCGTCAGCGCCAATTCCCGTATCGCTGGGCGTAGCGGGCATCGTGCAAATAATGGAACGGGCACCGCGGTTGCCGTCGGTTTCGGCGACCAGCCTGTTTGAACGGGTGGTCGGTCCTGCGCCAGCCGCGTTGCCGCATGCTCTCACGCAACCGCCCTCGCGTCAGGCGGAGGTTGCCTCCATCAAGGCTAACCGCCCTGCAAGCATCGGTGAAGTGCATTCCCATCCGCTGTTGCAGGCCTATCAAGCAGAGGTTGCCCAGCTCGCGAATACCCAACGCGCCTTCATCGAGCAGCAAGCGGCGCTGCAACAGCGTTATCTGGGCTTGCGGCAGTCGTCGTTGCGACAACTGCTTGAGGCTTCTCCCCTGCATTCAACGGCTAGGGTTCAGGAGGCAGTTCGTACTGGCGCGCTGGCTGGCACATCGATGACTGACGAGCCCACGTGCGATTCGTCATCCGTTCGTGCTGAAGTATCCAAGCACCCGCCGCAAGCGAACCGCTCGTCGCCGGCCCTTCGATACCTCAGGGCGAACGGTTCTAGCGAGAATCGACGCTCGGCAACCGCCGCGCATGCCACGCCCACCCTACCCCGCTTCACCCGCCAACAGCTCGAAACCCACGCCAGCGGTCGCATCACCGATCTATTCGGACCGGCCTTCGCGCATCAGGACGCCTACCATCGTCAAGTCCGTATGCCGATGCCGCCGCTGCTGTTAGCCGACCGCGTGCTCAGTCTGGATGCGGAGCCCGACAGCATGGGCACCGGTGTGATTTGTACTGGAACCGACGTACGCTGGGACAGCTGGTATCTACACCAGGGCTATATGCCAGCGGGCGTGTTGATCGAGGCCGGGCAAGCGGACTTGCTGCTGATTTCCTGGCTGGGCGTGGACCGCTTTAATCAAGGCGAGCGCGTGTACCGCTTGTTGGGTTGCGAGCTCACTTATCACGGCGATCTGCCCCGCGCCGGTGACACCGTGAACTTTGCAATCACCCTCGACGGCCACGCCGCGCAGGGCAAGGTGCGGCTGATGTTTTTTCACTACGACTGCCTTAATGCCGGACGCGCGCAGTTGTCCGTGCGCAAGGGCCAGGCGGGGTTCTTCAGCGACGCTGAGCTGGCCGAATCGGCAGGCTGTCTGTGGACACCTGAAGCGCAAAGTATCGTCGCCAATCCGCGCCTCGATCCTCCACTTGTCGCCCATCCACCGACTTCGATCAATCGCGAGTCCCTGCACGCATTGGCGAGCGGCGATGCCTACCGTGCGTTTGGTCGCGGCTTCGAGTTCACCCAAACCCATACCCGCACGCCCTCGCTGCAATCCGGGCCCATGCTGTTGTTGGATCGGGTGCCTGAACTGCGCGCTGACGGCGGTCCGTGGGGTCGCGGCTATCTGCGCGCGGAGCTTGATATCGATCCAACGCAGTGGTTCTTCGCCGGCCATTTCAAGAACGATCCCTGCATGCCGGGCACGCTGATGTTTGAAGCCTGCCTGCAAGCAATGGCGCTTTACTTGATCGCGCACGGCCATAGCATTGAGCGCGATGGATGGCGCTTTCAGCCGGTGCCGGATCTGCCCTATCAGCTGCAATGCCGAGGCCAAGTCACACCGCTTTCAAAGTTGCTGGTCACCGAGCTGTTTATCGAAGAGCTGCACGCTGGTCCGATCCCGACTGTGTATGCCGATCTCCTGTGCACGGTCGATGGCCTGAAGGCGTTTCATGCTCGCCGTGTCGCCTTGCAGATGGTGCCGGATTGGCCGCTTGCAGCCATGCCCGAGCAACTCGACGCCGCCGAACTTGATACCCAACCATCTGCAGTGGTCGATGGTTTTATTTTCGACCAGAAGAGTCTGCTCGCCTGCGCTTACGGGAAACCGTCCGACGCGTTTGGTCCTATGTACCAGCGCTTCGACGGCCCGCAACGGGTCGCGCGCCTGCCGAGTCCGCCTTACTTGTTCATCAGCCGCATACGGCAAGTGCAAGGTGCGCCCGGTGTGATGCGCGCGGGTGCGCGGGTGATCGCCGATTACGACATCCCTAGTGACGCGTGGTATTTCGACAGCAACGGCTGCCGCAGCATGCCGTTTGCGGTGCTGCTTGAAGCCGCCTTGCAGCCGTGCGGCTGGCTGTCGAGTTACGTTGGCTCGGCGCTCAGCCAAGTCGATGAGTTGGGTTTTCGCAATCTGGATGGCGAGGGCGAATTGCTGGCCGAGGTGTTCGCCGACAGTGGAACCTTGAGCACCGAAGTCACGCTGACGGATGTCTCGGCCACCGGCGGCATGATCATCGAGAATTTCACCGTGAGCTGCCGACTGGGCGAGCGCGAGGTGTACCGACTGAAGACCGTGTTTGGCTTCTTTCCGCCAGCGGCACTGGTCAATCAGGCAGGCTTGCGCCGCGATGCAGATGCGCTAGCTTTGCTGCAACGCACGAGCAACTTGCTGATTGAGCTGCACGCCGCGCCGGCAGGCTATTTTGATCCCGAGCGACCGCGTTTGGCCAAGGGCATGTTGTTGATGCTTGATCGAATCGACGGCTATTGGCCCGGCGCTGGCAAAGCCGGCCTTGGCCAGTTGCGCGCGGTCAAAGACATCGACCACAGCGCCTGGTTTTTCAAGGCACATTTCTTTCAAGACCCGGTGCAGCCCGGCTCGCTTGGGCTTGAGGCCATGCTGCAGGCGCTGCAATTCCACATGCTGCACACAGGCATGGATCGTGGCATCTGCCAGCCGCGATTCGAGCCGATCGCGCTTGCACGCAATCACCGTTGGAAATATCGCGGGCAGGTCTTGCCCAAGCACCACACGGTCCACACGACGCTTGAGATCACCGAAGTCGGCACCGATGAACGCGGCACCTATGCGCTAG
>JBBQQV010000115.1:0-8126 GCA_038215505.1 Lysobacterales bacterium | reverse complement strand
CGGGCCTTCAGGCGGAACCAAAGAAAAACCTGTGGGCACGGTATGGATAGGCTGGAAACGACGTGGCGGCTACCCGCAGGCAAAAGTGTTTCATTTCGACGGCGACCGTGATGCGGTGCGTCGGCAAACGGTGGTGATGGCGTTGGATGGGTTGCTGCGGATGTTGGGGGATGTGCGGTGAGGGGTTGGTTTTTTGTTTTGGTTTGGACTCGCGATTGATCGAGAAAGCGATCCAGGGATTTGTCATGTTAGCCAAAGCCGGAGCCCGGCTTCTCTCGCTACACCCGCAGTGATGATGTTTCCATGCAAGGTTTCGGCCACCTCAGCGGTGGCCGAGTCACTTTCTCTTGTTTCGCCAAGAGAAAGTAACCAAAGAGAAGGCGACCCCGATGTGGCGCTCGCGAAGAAGCCGCGAGTCCGCAGCGGTCGCGAGGGGTTTTCGACGGTACGTCCATGTACCGGCGAAATCGCACGCGGATCCATGCGCGCACCCCTGACGGGCCTGATCTCCCTACCGCCGCCGCCACAAAGGGGGCCCGACGTCAAAAGCAGGGTCAGGAGCGCGAGGCTGCTGGCTTTTAGCTGACGATTGGGCCGTGGTCTGGAAACTGCATCAGTCCCCGCCGCAGAGGATACCAATCGTTACGAAGGTGTTGCTTTTGTTGCTGTTGCTGTTGCTGTTGCGCCGGCTCTTGACCTTGGGTCCCGTCATCGCGCCGAACAGCGGAGCCGGGCTCGGGGGAAAAGCGCGAATGTTCGAGCACATGGATGTGCGAGCTCGGCCGCTTCGCGGCTGCGTCTTCGCTTCGCTCGGTCGCGCCGGCCCGAGACCGGCGAGCAGCGCAGGGAACTGAGCGAAGCGAAGCGCGATGCTCGGGTCGCCTTTCTTTTGGTTACTTTTCTTTACGTCGGGCTTCCTGCCCTCCGCCCTTCGGGCCGCCTGCGGCGTTCCGGCGCGCTCCTGCGCGCCTCGTGGCGAAGCAAAGATAAAGTAACTCGGCTGCCGCTTAGGCAGACGAAACCACGCGGAGAGCCAAAACAAGCGAGCGAAGCCAGAAAACTGGATTCCGGCCCAGCCAGAATCCCAACCTAACTCCCCACCCTCCGCATCGATTGCAACAAGCGCGCCGTCACATCGGGATGCCTTGGAGCGCAAGGCGGAATGACCAGGGTGGTGTATTCCTCATAACGCGCGCTGGCGAGTTGGCTCAGCGGCAGGTGCTCTGCGCGAAAGGTCTCGATGGGCAGGCGTGCGGCTTCATACAAGATCACTTCGTGGTCGGCTGGGTAGTCCAGCAGCAGCCGTTGAACCAGCTTGGTCAGCTCTTCCGTCACCGCATGAAAGCGCGTGCAGGCGAGATCGCCGGTGAGTGCGACTTGCCACAGCAACAACAAACTGCGGCTGTCAATTTGCCGATCTTCCACCAAGAATTGGGTCGCTTCCAGCGACTGCACGCCATGCCGACCGGGATCGATGCCGAGGTCGGCATACAAGCATGCTTCCGATGAAATGCCCGGCTCCATGCGTGCGCTGAAGCCTGCTTCGCGGGCTTTTCGGATCACCGCGTGCGGCACATCGGCGAACACGCCGGGATGGCCGTAGAACACGGCGCAAACACGCCTGCCGGCGCGCACCTCGGCCATGATCGCAGCGTCCATTTCCTGATACGTCTGCCGCCGATCCTTGCCTATCGCGTAGTGGACACGCAGGTCAATCACGTCGGGCCGCAGTTCGGCGATCATCGCGTGCGCTGCGCCGTCAGTGAGTACCAACACACGCTCGGCTTCTTCGATCTCCGACAAGCAGCGCGGGCTCAAGTGGCGGCCCAATTGAATGCCGCTACCTACCACGACCAAGCCAGATTCGGGCGTTTGAGCCACCACCAGCGAGGCGGCATCGACGACCCGATTGCGGCCACTGCGCTTGGCTTGATATAGCGCCAAGTCGGCGCTGCGCAGAATGTCTTCCAGCGGCGCCTGCGAGTCGGTAGCCGCACAGATGCCGTAGCTCAAGCTGTACTCGACCAGCTCATCCAAGATGCTGACAGACTGGATGCGCCGGCGCAGATCCTCAATCAGGAAGCGCGTTTGTTCGATGCTCGCATCCAGCAGCAAGGTGAACTCCTCGCCACCGCTACGGCCGATCACCGCCTGGGTCGGGAACACCGCGCGCACCAGTTGGCCCAATTCGCGTAATACGGCGTCACCCGCCGCGTGGCCATAACGATCATTGATCTGCTTGAAGCGGTCGATGTCGGCGACCACCGCAGTGAACGGTTTGCGCTCACGCCGGCAGCGCTGCTGCATGTCGCGGCCGAACCGCAAGGTGCTTTGATGGTTGTTGAGGCCAGTCAAACCGTCGCGTTCGGAAGCTTCGCGATAGCGTCGGCGTTCGATCACGGTGCGTGCGAGCAGCGATATCAGTAGCGCGGCGACCAGCAGCAGACTGAGCAGGCCGAGCCCCTGCAACCACTCGGTGCGCGAGCGCGCTTCAATCTCGATGCGTTGACGCTCTTGCTCAGCTTGCAGGCTGGAGATTTGCCGCTGCTTGGCTTGGGTGTCGAACTCAACCTGCAGGTAGGACAAGCGGCGCTTGCGGGCGTCTTTCTCCAGTTGTGCGCGGGCGGCTTGCGCCAAGCGAAGTTCAGCAAGTGCTTCGGAGGAGAGGCCTCGCGATTCCGCGATCTCGCTCAGCAAGCCATGCGTCAGCTCAATGTTGTCCCACGCTTTTTGCGTTTCAAAGGTGGGCAATGCGCCTCGCAACAACGTGGTTGCTTCGCTTAATGAGCCATCGGCGCGCAACAGCGCCTCGGCCAAACGCACGTCGGTTTCCAACACGCCATTAGCGAAGCCGGCGGCGACAAAACGCTCACGCGCGCTCGTCAGCCACGTCGTCGCTTGGGTTGGCAGCGCCTGAGCCAGCAAAGACATGCCGACGCCTTTGTGGCCATCGGCGACAAACACCGGATCACCGGCGCGACCGCAGGCATCAATCTGCTCTCGACGGACGGTCTCGGCTTGCGCACTCTGGCCAATCTCATCTAGGGCGACGCCGTAATCTGAAAGCGCCACGCAGACATCACGCGCATTGCCAGTGTGGCGGGCGGCAGCCAGCGATTGCTCGGCAAAGTCCAGCGCCGGCTTCTCTTCGCCGACGCGCAGATAAAGATACGAGGCCATACCGAGCAAACGCGGCTGCTGAGTATCGAGCGTATCGAGTAGGGCCAAGCCCTCTTTCAGGCGCAAAAACGCGGTCGGATAGTCGGCCACATTGGTGGTGACATTGACCGTAAGCGCCAACGCGCGAATGCGTAGATCGGGCAAGACCTCACGGCTAAGCAGCGAATCCGACAACGTCAGCGCCAGCTGATACTCGCCGGCCAAGGCGAGATTGCGCATCCTGACCAGATCCACACGGTAAGCCAGTTCAGCAGGCAAATCGCCGGACTCGGTCACCAGCGCTTCGATCAATTCGGCCGATTGCTGCCAAGGTGCGGTCGTGTTTAGTAACTCAATCTCGGTGACGCGTTGTTCAAGCGTGCCGTTTGCGGCCGACGCACCACTTGCAATGAAGCAAAGCGCCATCGCGATGCGCGCCACGGTCCGCATGGATGGTTGGCTGTGCTGCCGCCGCGTGAGTAGCGCTTCCGGCTAGCTGTCGTAAGCCTTGATGGTGCTGTTGGTGGAGTACTGGCCATCCTTCAACCCAGTCAGACGCTTGATTGTTTCGTAGTCCTTGTTCAGGAGCGCATCGCGTTCCTCACTAGTCAACTTGTAGCGAGCGATGACTGCGGCGGCGTCCTTCTTGTACTCGTCATTGAGCGCGGCATCGGCACCGAGTTGCTTCATCAGCTTCAAAAGATTCGACATTTCGACTCCCCAAATTGCTGTCTGGTTGGACACATTGCGTGGCAGGACCGAAAAGCCGCTTCGCCCAGCGTCGCAAATTATCACAAACCCAACTTTTTTAGCCTGCGTGGCGAACGCTTCCCTGTTTCAAAAGCGTTGGCCGCATCTCGTGTCGAGGATTTTTCCTACAGCACACGCCAGTATTTGCCGACAGCGGGCTCACACCTTCGTGGGATACTGTTGTTCTCGACCGCCAACGCAGGCGGCCCGACCAACAAACCCGTCGCAGCACTTGAGACCGCCCGCGGTCAGGCTGCGCCCACCCAACGATGAGGAATCCTGATGGACGACAACAAGAAGCGTGCTTTGGCTGCGGCGCTGACTCAGATCGAGCGCCAGTTCGGCAAGGGCGCGGTGATGCGGATGGGCGATCAAGTCGCCGAGATTACCGAGGTCATCAGCACCGGCTCATTGATGCTGGACATTGCGCTTGGTATCGGCGGCTTGCCGAAGGGCCGAGTGGTGGAAATTTACGGCCCGGAATCGTCCGGCAAGACGACGCTCACGTTGCAGGCCATCGCCGAATGTCAAAAAGTGGGTGGCGTCTGCGCCTTCATCGATGCCGAGCATGCGTTGGACCCGGTATACGCCACCAAGCTTGGCGTGAAGGTCGAAGACATGCTGGTGTCGCAACCGGACACCGGCGAACAGGCGCTCGAGATCGCCGACATGCTGGTGCGCTCCATTGCGGTCGATATGGTGGTGATCGATTCAGTTGCCGCACTCACACCCAAGGCCGAAATCGAAGGCGAGATGGGTGACCAGTTGCCCGGCCTGCAAGCCCGCTTGATGAGCCAGGCGCTGCGCAAGCTGACTGGCAATATCAAACGCAGCAATTGCTTGATCATCTTCATCAACCAGTTGCGCATGAAGATCGGCGTGATGATGCCCGGCCAAAGCCCCGAGGTGACCACCGGCGGCAACGCGCTCAAGTTCTATGCCTCGGTGCGTTTGGACATCCGCCGCATCGGTGCGATCAAGAAGGGCGAAGACATTATCGGCAACCAGACCAAGATCAAGGTGGTCAAGAACAAGCTGGCGCCGCCGTTCAAGCAGATCGTCACCGAGATCATCTATGGAGAAGGCATTTCGCGAGAGGGCGAGATCATCGACATGGGTGTCGAAGCCAAGCTGGTCGACAAAGCCGGTGCCTGGTACAGCTGTGGCGGTGAGCGCATTGGCCAAGGCAAGGAAAACGCACGCCAATATCTGAAGGATCACCCGAAGCTCGCGCAGGAACTCGAAGTCAAACTGCGCGAGCTTTACGTTCCGAAGGTCGCGGAGCGTGAAGAGGCTGAGGAAGCCTGAGCGAAGGTTCGCTGAACGGTGGAAGCGCGCACGCCAAGCAAAGACTGCTGGCTGCGCGCAGTTGCTGCGCTCAATCGGCGCGAACACTCGCAGTGTGAGCTGACCCGCAAACTGCGCGAGGGCGGATTCGAGGACGCTGTGATCGCTCCGGTATTGGAGCAGCTGATCGAACGTGGTTGGCTCAGCGACAGCCGCTACGCAGGCGCACTGGCGCGGACGCGTGCCGCCAGTGGCCAAGGGCCGCGCCGCATTCACGTCGAATTGGCGCGGCAGGGCATTACTGCCGAGAATACCGAGGCGGCCTTGGCTTCCTGCGACGGCGACTGGGCGGCGCAAGCACGCGCGCTGGTGGTTCGCCGGTTTGGCGAAGCGGATCTACGCGGCGGTCCTAACCAGCGCAAGGCGGTCGATTTTTTGTTGCGGCGCGGGTTCGACGTGAACGTGGCGCGGGATGCCTTGCGGGAAGCTGAGTGAAGTGATTGCGCGCGAACCGCCTCGCCCCCCATGCTTTGCCGCGTCGCAGCAATCGCTCTCTCACCTTACAAAGCCATCAACGCCGCCGTCCATGAAAACCAGCGCCGACATCCGCAACGACTTTCTTGCGTTTTTTGAGTCCAAAGGCCACACCGTGGTGGCGTCGAGCCCACTGGTGCCTGGCAACGACCCATCGTTGTTGTTCACCAACGCCGGCATGGTGCAGTTCAAGGACGTGTTCCTGGGTGGCGAGAAGCGCAGCTACCGCCGCGCCGCGAGTTCGCAGCGGTGTTTGCGCGCCGGCGGCAAGCACAACGACCTGGATTCAGTCGGCTACACCGCGCGGCACCACACGTTTTTCGAGATGCTGGGCAACTTCAGCTTCGGCGACTATTTCAAGCAGGACGCCATTGCGTACGCGTGGGAGTTACTGACAAGCGTCTGGCAGATTCCTGCCGAGCGATTGTTGGTCACCATCTATCACAGCGACGACGAAGCGTTTGACATCTGGCACCAGCAGATCGGCATCCCCAGCGATCGCATCATTCGCATTGGCGACAACAAGGGCGCGCCGTATGCGTCCGACAATTTCTGGCAGATGGCGGACACCGGCCCGTGCGGCCCGTGCAGCGAGATTTTTTATGACCACGGCGCGCACATCGCCGGTGGTCCACCTGGATCGCCGGATGAAGATGGCGATCGTTTTATCGAAATATGGAACAACGTGTTCATGCAGTTTGATCGCCAGCCGGACGGCAGTCTGGTTCCGCTGCCCGCGCCCTGCGTCGACACCGGCATGGGTTTGTAGCGCATCTCGGCGATCCTCCAGCACGTCCATAGCAACTACGAAATCGATCTGTTTCAGACTCTCATCGGCAAGGCCTCTGAGCTCACCCACACCGCTGATCTTGAGAACAAATCGCTGCGCGTCATCGCCGACCACATTCGCGCATGCGCATTCCTGATTGTAGATGGCGTGTTGCCCAGCAATGAAGGCCGAGGCTACGTGTTGCGGCGGATCATCCGGCGGGCGTTACGACATGGTTGGATGCTGGGTGTGCGCGGTGCGTTTTTCCATCGCATGGTCGAGCCGCTGGTGGCGCTGATGGGCGCGGCTTACCCTGAGCTGATTGCCAAGCGCGATCTGGTCGAACGTTCGTTGAAGGCGGAGGAAGAGCGATTTGCGGAGACCCTAGATTCGGGGATGAAGATTTTCAATGAGATCGCCCCGCGCTCAGGCGCGATGATCGCCGGTGACGACGCTTTCAAGCTCTACGATACCTACGGATTTCCGGTCGACCTCACCGCCGATATGGCCCGCGAGCGCGGCTTGTCCGTCGACATGGCTGGCTTTGAAGCGGCCATGAAGCAGCAACGCGAGCGTGCCCGCGAAGCCAGCAAGTTTGCGGCAGCGGGCAACCTGCCATCCGAGCTGGTCGCGCGTTTGCATCCCACCCAGTTTGTGGGTTACGAAGGACTGGACGACGACGGCTGCCGCATTGTGGGTCTGATGTTTGAGGGCCGCCGTGTGGAACGCATCGATGCTGGCGACGAAGCCGTCGTACTGTTGGATCGGACCCCGTTTTATGCAGAATCGGGCGGGCAGGTCGGTGACTCCGGCGTCTTGCTAGATGCCGCAGGTGATCGTTTCGAAGTCAGCGACACACTGAAGTTCTCGGCGGCGTTTCATGGTCATGTCGGGCGACTTGCAAGCGGTACGCTGAAGCTGGGCGCACGCGTGTCAGCGCGGGTGAATGCTGAGCGTCGGCAAGCGGTGGTGCTCAATCACTCAGCCACTCATTTGCTGCATGCCGCGTTGCGGCAGGTGCTCGGCGATCACGTTTCGCAGAAGGGCTCACTGGTGGCACCCGACCGGCTGCGCTTCGACTTCGGTCACTTTCAACCCATTGCGAGTGACGATCTGGCGCAGATCGAAGTCTTGGTCAACCAGCAGATTCGCGCCAACGCCGAAGCCGAGGTGCATCACATGGGCATGCAAGAGGCGATCGAGTTTGGGGCGATGGCGTTGTTTGGCGAAAAGTATGGCGAGCACGTGCGTGTGTTGAAGATGGGCGAGTTTTCCACTGAGTTATGCGGCGGCACCCACGTGCATCGCGCCGGCGATATCGGTCTGCTCAAGATTGTTTCCGAAGGCGGCATTTCTTCGGGTGTGCGGCGAATCGAGGCGGTGACTGGCGCGGGCGCTTTGGCCTATGTCGCTGACGAGGAGCGCCGCTTGGATGAGGTAGCGCGCCTGTTGGGCGGTAACGCTTTGGATGTCGTCGACAAACTGCGGCAAGTATTTGATCGGCAAAAAAAGCTGGAGAAGGAAATCGAGTCGTTCAAAGCCAAGGCATCGGCTGCGGCGGCCAACGACCTCGCCAGCAGCCTGCAGGCCGATGCATACAGCGGCTATGATGAATACTTCAGGAAAT
>JBBQQV010000114.1:0-8165 GCA_038215505.1 Lysobacterales bacterium | reverse complement strand
GCGTCTGCGTGCGCTGGAACGGCGCTTGAGTAGTGTGAAGAGTCATTCCATCGAGATCGGCGATGTCGAGATCGACACTAATAGCCACGAGGTGACGATTGGGGGAGAGAACATTGGTATGTCGCGCCGCGAATACATGCTGCTGAAGGCTTTGGTCGAACAGGTTGGCGTGATCCAGACCAAGGCCGCGCTCGAATCAAAGCTCTATGGTTGGGGCGACGAAGTGTCCAGCAATGCCATCGAAGTACACATCCACAATCTGCGCAAGAAGCTGCCGGAGCAATTCATCAAAACCTTGCGCGGCGTCGGCTATCTGGTGCCGCGCCAGTGAACTCGATTCGCACCTTCCTGACCATTGCGCTGCTGGCGGTGGTGACGCTGGTCAATTTTGTGGCCAGCCTTCGCGGTTATCAGAACAGCATGGTCGAGGCCGAGCGGCTGTTCAACCAGCGCATGTACCAGCAGGTCGACCTGCTCGAATACACCTTGCCTGATCTGCTGGCGCGCGGGGACATCCGCGAAGGCAAGTTGTGGAAGCGGGCGCGTTCGATGGGTGTCGGTGCGACGCTTGAGTTCCAGTGGATTGGCCCTGACGGGAAGCTGCTGGCGCATACCGACCTGCTGCCAGAGACATTGATTACCCCGCTCAAGGAGGGCTTCGAGTTCGTCAATTTGAATGGCTACCGCTGGCATGTGCTGGTGACCCGAAGCGCCGACCGCAACAGCTGGTTTGTGCTTGCCGAGCGAGATGACCAGCGCTATCGAATGGCCGAGTCGGTGATTGGTCCCGCGATTTATCCGATGGTGTTCGCCATCCCTGTTCTGGGGGTGATTATCTGGACCTTGCTCGGCATAGGCTTGAAGCCCATTCAGCGGCTTGCCACCGATGTCGAACGGCGTGAGGCGACCGACCTGCGCCCGTTGGATGATGCGCAAATGCCCAGTGAACTTCTCCAACTGGCGCGCTCTGCCAATGCGCTGCTGCGTCGACTTGAAGCCTCGTTTGCCCGCGAGTCCCGCTTTGCAGCCGATGCGGCGCACGAGCTGAGGACGCCGATTGCGGCGCTGAGTATTCAATGCGAGAACCTCGCCTTTGCCGCGCCCGAACACGGCGCCAGTATTGCCAAGTTGCAGGCCGGTATCGAGCGGATGCATCACGTAGTGAGTCAGATCCTTATCCTCAATCGGGTGGCACCCGATCACTACATGGCCAAGTTCGAGCCAGTCAATCTCTGCCATCGCGCCAGGGAGGCCATTGTTCTGCAGGGCGAAACGCTGCAGGACAGAACCGACGATATCGAGTTTTCCGGACACGATGCGTGGTTGCTCGGCGATGCGCATGCGTTGGATTCGCTGCTCAGCAATCTGCTGGGCAATGCCATCAAGTTCACGCCAGTCGGCGGCCGCATCCATGTTTCGGTGGAGCCGGTGGGCAGCGTCGCCAGACTCACGGTCGTCGATAGTGGAATCGGCATTCCATCCGCACAACGCGAGCGCGTGTTTGATCGCTTCTACCGACTTGACGGCGACCGCAATGACTCGCATGCCGTGGGCTGTGGCTTGGGCCTGTCCATCGTCCGCCAAGTAGCCGAGCTGCATGGCGCGACCGTCAGCATGAGCGATGCACCATCCGGCCAGGGCCTGTGCGTCATGGTCGACTTTCCGCTTGCGCCGCTGACGCCGCTTGCGGGCAAAGACCATAGCGAGCGCCCAACGACCACGTCCCATGAGGCGACTCGCCAGTGAAGCGATCTTTGTCGGTCCATTGGTTGCTCGGCGGACTGCTTTGCGGTTTGCAGGCGGGCGATGTCTGCGCGGCGCCACCCGAGTTCGCGATCAATATTCGCGATCACCTGTTTTACCCGGCCGAGCTCGTCGTTCCGGCCAATACCAAGATCCGGCTGGTGGTGACCAATCACGATGCTTCGCCCGAGGAGTTCGAAAGCTACGAGCTGAATCGCGAAAAAGTCATCATGGGCGGCGCCAAGGCGATCATCTTCGTTGGACCGCTGGAGGCGGGGGTCTACCCGTTCTTTGGCGAGTTCAATCCGAAGACGGCGCAGGGCACGCTTAGAGTGGAGCCATGATCCTGGAAGCCACAGTTGGACGCACCAGTGTGTGCGTTTGGGAGGTCGGCTGTGCTTGACTCGGTGTTACTGGTGCTGAGAGAAGTTCTGGAGGCGGCGTTGTTCATCAGCTTGCTGTTTGCGCTTTGCAGCAAGCTGAGACTGAAGTGGGGATGGGGTGTGGTTGCAATCAGCGGTGGGTTGCTTTTTTCATGGCTGCTCAGTCACTTCGCCTACGCGATTGCCGAGGCCGGCGAGGGCATTGGTCAAGAACTGGTCAATGCGAGCTTGTACGCGATCGCGATCCTCTGCTTCATGCTGCTCAACGCCGCCCTGATTCCGCTTCTGTTCGCTGGCCGCATGGAAGAGGGCAGCGTTGCCAAACGATTGACCCGACCGGCGCCGATATACGCATTGTCGGGTTTGCTGGTCGCGTGCTCGATCGCGCGCGAGGGCTCGGAAGTCTGGATCTACCTGTCGGCATTCGCTCTCAACTGGGACGCGCTGGCATCGGCGGGCATGGGCGGGCTGGTGGGGGCGGGCATCGGTGTCAGTCTTGGCAGCTTGGTCTACTACGGGTTTGCGTTCATGCGCGATCGCTATTTTTTCCCATTGTTTGTTTTGTTGACCCACTTCGTAATTGGAGGATTGGCGATGCAGGTGGCCAAGCAGTTGATGCAGATTGGTTGGCTGGATTCTGGCAGGCCGATCTGGGACACCACCTGGTTGGTGAGCGAGCGCTCATGGTTTGGCGAAATGCTGCGCGCGCTGTTTGGTTATGACGCTAATCCTGATCGCGCCCAAGCGATCTGCTACTTCGGTGCGTTGCTGATCAGCCTCGCCATCGGCGGCGTCACGCTCGCGCGGCAGCGGCGCACGACGCATGCGTAGCACGTTTCCCGTCTGTGCTGCGATGTGCCTGTTGGCGTTGGCGGGCACTGCGGTTGCTGCCACCGATGGCGTGTATCACCCCTATGTTTCGCGGAATGAGCGCGAGCTGGAATATGGGGTGACTTGGCGCGGCATCGGTGACGATCCGCTCTCCTACCAACGGATAAGTTTTGCTTACGCGTGGGCGGATCGTGTTTCGACCGAGCTGTACCTGTTATCCGAATCAGCCTCGCATTCACAGGCGCGCGTTCGCGGCTATGAACTGGAGACAAAGTGGCAATTGACCGAGCAAGGCGAGTATTGGGCCGATTGGGGTTTGCTGTTTGAGATCGAGGGCGGCAAGGGGTTCGAGCAACGCGAAGTCAGCGTGGCTTTGCTGGTGGAAAAAGAACTCGGTAACCGATGGGTGGCCGCCGCCAACGGCTTCATCGAATACGAGTTTGGTGACTTGATTGAAAACGAGTTCGAGGCCGCGCTGCGGGCGCAGTTGCGCTATCTGAAAAGTCCCGCTTTCGAGCCCGCCATCGAGCTGTACCTGGATGACCAGGACTACGCCATCGGTCCCGCATTGCTCGGTGCCTACCGGCTTTCAGCAGGCAAGCAGATCCGCTGGGACATCGGTGTGCCGGTGGGCATCAATGCTCGCACTCCATCAACCAGCCTGCGCCTCAATCTGGAATTCGAGTTCTAGCAATATGCTTGTTTGAAGCACCACCGGCTCGCAGCCAATGTGCGGATGCCGAATGCGATAATCCGCGCACTTTTTGCGGCCGGCACGACGACCATGTCCCACTCCCGAATCGATCCCTCGCGTGTGATTCGCGCACCGCGCGGTACGGCGCTCAGCTGCAAGAGCTGGCAGACCGAAGCGGCGTACCGAATGCTGCAAAACAATCTCGATCCGGATGTGGCGGAGAACCCCAGCGAGTTGGTTGTCTACGGCGGCATTGGTCGGGCGGCCCGCGATTGGCAGTGTTATGACGCCATCCTGAAGGCGTTGCGCGAGCTGGAAGACAACCAGACCTTGCTGGTGCAATCCGGTAAACCGGTGGGCGTGTTTCCCACCCATGCGGACGCGCCGCGGGTGCTGATCGCCAATTCAAATCTGGTGCCGCACTGGGCGACTTGGGAGCACTTCAACGCGCTCGATGCCAAGGGCCTGATGATGTACGGGCAGATGACGGCCGGCAGCTGGATCTACATCGGCTCGCAGGGCATCGTGCAGGGCACGTTTGAGACCTTCGCCGAAATGGGTCGTCAGCATTTTTCGGGTGATCTGACAGGGCGTTGGGTGTTGACCGCCGGTCTCGGCGGCATGGGTGGCGCGCAACCGCTGGCCGCCACCATGGCGGGTGCTTCGATGCTGGCGATCGAGTGCCGGCAATCCAGCATCGACATGCGCCTGCGTACCCGCTACGTCGATGAACAAGCCAGCGATCTTGACGATGCCTTGGCGCGCATGCGCGCGCACTGCGCCGCCGGCCGTGCGCTGTCGGTGGCCCTGCTGGGCAACGCGGCTGAAATCCTGCCAGAGTTGCTGCGGCGCGGCGTGCGTCCGGATGCGGTCACCGATCAAACCAGTGCGCACGATCCGCTGCACGGCTACTTGCCCGCTGGCTGGTCGGTGGCGGAATGGCTCAGCGAGCAAAAAGCCAATCCGCAACGGGTGATTGCGGCGGCCAAAGAGTCGATGCGCGTGCACGTCGAGGCGATGCTGGATTTCCATCGGCAAGGCATTCCCACCTTTGATTACGGCAACAACATCCGGCAAATGGCGCAAGACGTGGGCTGCGAAGATGCGTTCGCCTTCCCCGGCTTTGTGCCGGCCTATGTGCGGCCACTGTTTTGTCGCGGCGTCGGACCGTTCCGCTGGGTCGCGCTTTCGGGCGATCCCGAAGACATCGCCCGCACCGATGCCAAGGTGAAAGAATTGATGCCCGACGACGCGCATCTGCATCGCTGGCTGGATATGGCAGCCGAGCGCATCGCCTTCCAAGGCTTGCCGGCGCGCATCTGCTGGGTCGGCCTGGGTGATCGCCATCGCCTTGGTCTGGCATTCAATGCGATGGTGCGTTCGGGCGAATTGAAAGCGCCGATTGTCATTGGTCGCGATCATCTTGATTCGGGCTCAGTGGCATCGCCCAATCGCGAAACCGAGGCCATGTTGGATGGCTCGGATGCGGTGTCGGATTGGCCGCTGCTCAATGCGATGCTGAATGTGGCCGGTGGCGCGACCTGGGTGTCGTTGCATCACGGCGGTGGCGTCGGCATGGGTTACAGCCAACACAGTGGCGTGGTGATTGTGGCGGACGGCTCAGAAGCCGCCGATCAACGCCTGGCTCGTGTGCTCTGGAACGACCCCGGCAGCGGCGTCATGCGCCACGCTGACGCCGGCTACGAGATTGCTCGCGACTGCGCCAAACAGCAGGGATTGAATCTGCCGATGCTGTAGAAGCTCTTTGCAAAGCTCTGACGTTCCGCGGTCGCGGCGCCAACACGTGCAGTTTGGAGGGCGCCGCTCCCGCGGCGCTGCGCTTCGGCCAACAACCAGAGCCGCCGCGCAGGCGCGCGTCTTTCCCACATCAAGACCCGCCGCGCAGGAGCGCGTCTTTCCCAAATCAAGAGCAGCCGCGCAGGAGGGCGCCGCTCCCGCGGCGCTGCTCTTCGGCCAACCTCAAGAGCAGCCGCGCAGGAGCGCGTCTCTCCCACATCAAGAGCAGCCGCGCAGGAGCGCGTCTTTCCCACATCAAGAGCAGCCGCGCAGGAGCGCGTCTTTCCCACATCAAGACCCGCCTATGCGTGTTGCAGGATCAGCAAAAATAGACGGTTAGTTCATGTCTGATGGAATGAAGCTGGCGATGGGTGCGATTGCCCCGGTTTGTGGGAGCGCCGGAAGGCGCGATGCTTTCACGCCGGTGCAACCCATCAGCGCCAGAAGACCGTTATACACACCGTCGACAGCACGATCACGCCGACCAGATCGAGCACAGCACCTTCGCGCAGCATGCGTCGCAACGGTACATGGCCGGTGCCATAGGCAACCAGATTTGGCGCGGTCGCCACCGGCAGCATGAAGCCGCAACTCGCGGCAAGCACGGCGGGCACCATCAACAGCGCGGGGTCGAGACCGGTCACCACCGCTACGGCGGCAAGGATCGGCATCAACAGCACCGCCGTGGCGGTGTTGCTGGCGATTTCCGACAGCAGTGTCACCACCACACAGATGCCGATGATCAGCAGCCACACAGGCAAGTCGCGCAGGCCGCTGAGCGTGCTCGCGACACGATCACCCAGCCCACTGCTCGAGAACGCTGTAGCCAAAGCAATGCCACCCGCAAACAACACCAGCGCGGCCCAAGGCACGCGCTCGGCGGTGGGCCAGTCGAGCAAGGTGCTGCCACGGCCATCGGGGACAATCGCCATCAGCAACACGCCGGTGAGAGCGATGCTGGCGTCGGTGGCAGACACCAATCCGGTCCATTGCGACCAACCGCCAAACGGCTCGCTGCGAAAAATCCAGGCCGCAACAATCGCCCCAAACACCGCCAGCACCCGCCACTCGGCCGGTTGCCACGCACCCAGTTCAGGGACGCTTGCCGCAGGCGAGCCGCGCAGATTTCGACCCAGCCAAAGCGCCAGCAAGGGCAGCATGATCAGCATGATCGGCACGCCGAATTGCATCCACTCGAGAAACCCCATCCGGGTTCCGGTGGCGCGTGCGTAGGCCTCCATGAAGACCAGATTCGGCGGTGTGCCAATCGGTGTGCCCCAGCCGCCGACGCTTGCCGCATAAGCGATGCCAAGCACCAGCGGTACGCGCAGACGCTCGTCGCGATAGTCGGCCAGCACTGCCATTGCCACCGGCAGCATCATCAGTGTGGCGGCGGTATTGCTGATCCACATACTCATGATGGCCGTGGCAAACACGAAGCCCCACAGCAGGTGACGACCGCTGTGCCCGCCGAAGGCGCGCACCATGCCCAGCGCCAGCCGTCGATGCGCCTGATTGCGCTCCAGCGCCGCCGCCATCATGAAGCCGCCCATCAGCAGCAGGATCAGCTCATTGCCGAATGCCTCGGCCACCTGTTTGGGGGTGATCACACCCGCCATCGGCAGCAGACACAGCGGAATCAACGCGGTGAAGGCGGCTGGTATTGGCTCAAACAACCACCACAGCGCGATCCAGACGAGCACGCCCACAGTGATCGCCAATGCGCCGGATTCGCCCTGCGTGTGCATCCACATGGCCACGGCGATGGCAAGTAAAGGCGCGCCCAGCATGACCAGCTGGCGCGTACGCGGCGATAACGACTGGCCTTCTTTGATCATCGGTTGAGTGCTTTCTAGCCCGGCCTTTTCATGAATGCGTACGATGATCGCGCAGGATACTGGTCGCGCAGGATACTGGTCGCACAGGGGATTCTCTGAAGGAGCGGCGTATCGGGCCATACGGCCGACTGAAGAGAATTCCCTGTGCGATCAGGAGACATCGGGGCGGAAGCCCCGCGTAGCGGCGAAGCCGCCGAACGAGGGCGTGCGCAATTCATGAAAAGTCCGGGTTAGTTGGCCATTGCGGTCATGAATTTGCATGCCGTATCTGGTCACTTCAAGCTGGGCATGAAGTGGATCGCCATACTGACCCAGGCGGCTTGCCGACGGCGATAGCTTGAGTAGGCTGCCGGTGAAAATACTTGAAAACCCGCTCGGCCAAACCCAATCGCTTGCACTACCGCGCTCGTTCGAGTCC
Source organism: Lysobacterales bacterium (assembly GCA_038215505.1). Classification (GTDB taxonomy): domain Bacteria; phylum Pseudomonadota; class Gammaproteobacteria; order Xanthomonadales; family Xanthomonadaceae; genus JANNWF01. The sequence goes on along the minus strand of JBBQQV010000114.1, from coordinate 461 downwards.
CGCTCATGGCAGCATGTGGCGCTCCCGCCGCAGGCAGAGGCACCGATGACTCAGCACTCAGGCGTCAGCGCGCGTTTGGCCAATCTGCACCGTGACGGCAAGCGCGTCAGCGCGGCGGATGCGGTCAAGCTCATTCGCGACGGCGACACCGTCGCCACCGGCGGCTTTGTGGGAATTGGATTTGCCGAAAACCTCGCGGTGGCCTTGGAGCAACGCTTTCTGGCCGATGCCCAGCCGCGCGATCTGACCCTTGTGTATGCCGCCGGCCAAGGCGACGGTCGCAGTCGCGGCCTCAATCATCTGGGCCACGAGGGCTTGGTGGCGAAAGTGATCGGTGGCCACTGGGGTCTGGTGCCGGCGTTGCAGAAGCTTGCCGTCGACAATCGCATCGAGGCTTGGAACCTGCCGCAGGGCGTGATCAGCCACCTGTTTCGCGACATCGCCGCCGGCAAGCCCGGGCA
>JBBQQV010000113.1:0-8226 GCA_038215505.1 Lysobacterales bacterium | reverse complement strand
GATAACAACGTCGACATGCAGGAATTCATGGTCCTGCCGGTGGGCTGCGCTTCGTTCTCCGAAGCTTTGCGGGCTGGCACCGAGATTTTCCATGCGTTGAAGTCGGTGTTGAAATCGCAAGGCATGTCGACTGCGGTCGGCGATGAAGGCGGCTTTGCTCCGGATTTGAAATCCAACGAAGAAGCTATCGAGATCATTCTTGAGGCCATTCATCGCGCCGGCTATCGCGCCGGCGAGGAGATCATGTTGGGGTTGGATGTGGCGAGCTCGGAGTTCTACGAGAACGGCAAGTACGCATTGGTTGGTGAAGGCAAGCGCTTGTCGTCCGAGCAGTTTGTCGAGTTTTTGGCCGACTGGTCGCGCCGCTATCCGATCATCAGCATTGAAGACGGCATGGCCGAAAACGATTGGGACGGCTGGAAGTTGCTCAGTGACGCGCTCAACAGCAAAGTGCAGCTCGTCGGCGATGACCTGTTCGTCACCAATCCGAAAATCTTTCGGCAAGGCATCGAGCGCGGCATAGCCAACGCCATTCTGATCAAGGTCAACCAGATCGGTACCCTGAGCGAGACTATGGAAGCCATCGCCATGGCCGATGCTGCCGGTTATGCCGCCGTAGTTTCCCATCGTTCCGGTGAAACCGAAGACACCACGATTGCCGATATCGCTGTCGCCACGACGGCGACACAGATCAAGACCGGCTCGCTGTGCCGCTCCGATCGCGTCGCCAAATACAATCAGCTGTTGCGCATCGAAGAGGCACTCGGCAGCCGCGCGCGCTATGCCGGTCGCGCTGCATTTGTGTCCTTGCCTGGTCGTTGAGTGGCGCTGCGCTGCCGCGCCCGCTTGCAAAGAACAAGCGCAAATGAACAACCGAATTGACCGAACCGAATCGAACGAACCGCCGTGCTGCGTTTGCTCACTCTCGTATTGATCGCTGCGCTGATCGCCCTACAGGTGAAGCTGTGGGCGGGTGATGGTGGCCGTGCGGAAGTCGATACGCTGAAAGCTTCGGTGGCGCAGCAGGAAGCGGAGAATGCGATCTTGCGGCAGCGCAATGCGGCGCTTGCCGCGGAGGTTGAAGACTTGAAATCAGGCACAGCAGCGGTCGAAGAACGTGCGCGCGACGAGTTGGGGATGATTCGTCCGGGCGAAACCTATTACCGCATCATCGAAACTGCGGCACCAAAGCCAGAGCCGCAGCCATGAGTTGGGTCGTGGTGCCGGCCGCCGGTCGCGGCGAGCGATTTGGCGCAGACCTGCCCAAGCAGTATTTGCCGATACTGGGCCGGCCATTGTTGACTCACACTTTGGAGCGCCTAGCCCGCCATCCTGGTGTCAGCGGCTTGTTGGTGGTGCACGCGTTAAACGATCCGCACTATCCCGGCTGGCGCGAATTGCACGGCAAACCGGTGTTGGCTTGCGTCGGTGGTGCGACCCGAGCCGATTCGGTGTTGGCCGGACTGGAAGCGTTGCCGAGCAAAGTGAGCGGCAAGGATTGGGTGCTGGTGCACGACGCCGCGCGGCCGTGTCTGCGCCAGGATGATCTGACACGCTTGCTCGCGCACGGCTGCGCGCACGCGGTGGGTGCGGTGCTTGCGGCACCCGTGCACGACACCCTCAAACGCAGCAACGACCTGGGCGAAATCGTGCGAACCGAGCCGCGCACGCAATTGTGGCGCGCGTTGACTCCGCAGTTGTTTCGGCGGGCGACCCTGACCCGCGCCATGCAGGCTGCGATTGCGGCAGGCGCCAGCATCACCGACGAATCGATGGCCATCGAGCGTCTTGGCCTGTCGCCGATGGTGGTCGAGGGTGCCGATGACAACATCAAGTTGACCACCCCGGCAGACGCCGCCGTAATCGAGTTTGTGCTCGGCCGGATGGGGAGAGAGGCTTGAGCTGCAAGGCCACAAGGCCTCGCGCATGATCCGCATCGGCACTGGCTATGACGTGCACGCGTTTGGTGCGGGCGATCACGTGATGCTGGGAGGCGTGCGCATTCCACACGGCGCAGGATTGATCGCGCATTCCGATGGCGACGTGTTGATTCATGCGCTTTGTGATGCTTTGCTCGGCGCCTTGGCTTTGGGCGATATCGGCAAGCATTTCTCGCCCACCGACCAGCAGTGGCGCAATGCTGATAGCCGCATGCTGTTGCGCACGGTACAAGCCATGCTGCATGAACGCGGCTGGATCGTCGGCAACGTCGATGCCGTCGTGATTTGCGAGCGACCGCGTCTGGCTGCGCACATCGACGGCATGCGGCAGGTGCTGGCGGAAGATCTGCGAGTGGATGTCGACGCGGTTAGCGTCAAAGCGACCACCACCGAAAAGCTCGGGTTTACAGGTCGCGAGGAAGGCATCGCCGCACAGGCAGTGGCGCTTTTGTGCAAGCGCGACCTGCACGGATGACCGCTACACCGGGACTGCCACGCCCGTTCGGAGAATCCGTGCTGCGCGCACGCATGCGCTCAGATCCTGAAGACTTTGTGGTCGAGGAGCGCTTGGGATTTGCGCCCGATGGCGCTGGCGAGCATTTGTTCCTGCGCGTGCGTAAACGTGGCGCCAACACCGCCTTTGTCGCGCGTGAACTCGGTCGCTGGGCAAGCGTCGACGAGCGCGGCATCGGCTATGCCGGCATGAAAGATCGCCACGCAGTCACCACGCAGACGTTTTCCCTGCATTTGCCCGGTCGTGAAGCTCCGCCGACGATGCCGCAGCATCCTGAGTTCAGCGTCATTGAGGCATCGCGGCACAGCCGCAAGCTGCCGCGAGGAGCGCTGTCCGGCAATCGCTTCGAGTTGATTTTGCGTGACGTTGAAGGCGAGCGGGCGGCCCTCGAAACCCGTCTCGGGCAAGTCGCCGAAGCTGGATTTGCCAATTATTTTGGCGAGCAGCGATTTGGTCATGGCGGTGGCAATCTGGCCGCCGCGCAACGCATGTTTGACGGCCAACGGGTCAAGCGCGAGCAACGCGGCATTCTGCTCTCGGCCGCCCGCTCGGCGCTGTTCAACGCGGTGCTGGCGGCGCGTGTCGGCAATGCCACGTGGCAGTCGGGCATGGACGGCGAGGTGTGGATGCTCGACGGCAGCCACAGCGTGTTCGGCCCGCAAGTGGCAGATGAGGTGGTGAAAGCACGTGCGCAAACGGGCGATATTCATGCCACCGGGCCGATGTGGGGCGCAGGCGAGTTGCGCAGCGCCGGCGCGTTGCGTTTGCTGGAAGAAGCCACCGTGCTGCCACATGCGTCGATATGCAAAGGCTTGGCCAATGCGGGGCTGCGCCAAGAGCGCCGCGCGCTGCGCGTGCGCGCCACCGAGTTTGACTTTCAATGGGTGTCGGCAGATGTTCTGAAGCTCAGTTTCTTTCTGCCTGCCGGCGCCTATGCCACTTCGCTCCTGTTTGCGTTGGGCGATGTGCGAGAGGCTGAACGCTCGATCACAAGCGCATAGATTCGTTCACTCCGGGCATCGTACCTTCCGGCGCTTTCACACGTGCCACACTTTTGGAAGCTATTGGCGGCAGCAGAGCGCATCGAACAAGCCCTCGGGTCTCGCAAAAGCGGCCGCGCAGGAGCACGGCTCTCCAAAGTACCAGCCTCAGCGCCCTGCGGCGGGCGCTGCTCCTGCGGCGCTGCCTTTTCACCCTTCAACACAATCGCCCAAGCGTGGCTTGAGAGCGACCAACGGGTGATCCATGGATCGCGCACAGGCGTAAGCTGAATTCCGGTGTTCGGGTTCACAGGTGCTTGAGCGAGTCGAGACCGCTGCCCGGGCACCGTCTCTGCCACTTGAGTCGGGAGCCACGTATGCGCACCTTTCTCGTTTTTTTTGTCCTCGTTTTGATCGCCGCCAGCAGCGGTTGCGCCAGCCAATCCGGTAGTTCCGGCTATCGTGAAGCTCGGCATTCCGACCCTCGAGGCGCGCTGCGCCAAGACCATGACTACATCGCTTCCGTGGAGCGCGCCGCTGCTCGTCGTGGCGTCAGCGTGGAGTGGGTGCATCCCCCATATGTCAGGGAGCGCGCAGGTTCGGCGACGCCTGCTCGCCAGACTGACGGCGGCTGAGCAACACCAACACCGCGCCGCCGCCACCCATGGCGGTCGGCGCAGAGCTGTAAGCGAGCACGTCGGCACGCCGGCGGAGGATGGTTTCGACCAGATTCTTCAAGACCGGCGTGCCCGCCTTGGAGTGCAGCCCTTTGCCGTGAATCACGCGCACGCAGAGATGATGGCGCTCGCGGCACTCCAGCAGAAACGAGCGCAGCAACACGTCTGCGCTGGCGACACTTTGATGGTGCAGATCGATTTCGTCCTGCACAGAAAACTGGCCACGGCGCAACTTGCGCCAGATGCGCTCGCTGATGCCGTCGCGCCGATAGGCCAATGCTTCGTTCGCGCGTGAGTCGATCAATGCAAAGGGTTGTTGGCGCGAGCATTGCAGCGCCTCGGCTTCATCGCGCTCCCGCATGCGCGCGCGCGGCACGGGCCGCGGTGGCACCGGCGCTGGGGCCGGAGCGACGATTTCCCGGATGGGCCCGATCGCTTCGCGAAACAGGGCTGCATCGAGTTCGCTGATGGGTTCAAGACGGCGGCGCATTCGCCAAAGTCTAATTGCCTTGAGTGGTGCGTGAGGTGAGCGTCGGTGCATGCACGCGCTCGTGGCAAAATAGCGGCTTGCGCATCGAGCGCGCTTGGACATCTACATCGCATGCGAGTTTTGGTCAGCAATGACGATGGCGTCGACGCGCCGGGGATTCGCGTCCTCGCTGCCGGTCTGCGCGCGGCGGGTCACGATGTCACCGTAGTGGCCCCGGATCGTGACCGCTCGGGTGCCAGCAATTCGCTGACGCTCGATCAGCCGATCCGCATCAAGCCCGTGGGCGATGCGGTATGGAGCGTCGCTGGCACACCGACCGATTGCGTGCATCTGGCCCTGACCGGTTTGCTTGATGTCGAGCCCGACATCGTCGTCTCCGGCATCAACAACTTCGCCAACATGGGCGATGACGTGATCTATTCGGGCACGGTGGCCGCCGCGATGGAAGGCTGTTTTCTGGGCTTGCCGGCGGTCGCGATGTCGTTGTCGACCGGCGATCACGCTGGCCGCCATTTTGAGAGCGCGGCCCGTGCCGCGGTTGAAATCATCGCCCGCCTGCTGGTCGACCCGCTGCCGGCCAACACCATTCTCAATGTCAACGTGCCCGACCTCGCATGGACAGACATTCGCGGTTTTGAAGTGACGCGGCTGGGCAATCGCCATCGCTCCGAGCCTTGCGTGCCGCAACAGGATCCGCGCGGGCGCACGGTGTATTGGATTGGCCCTGCGGGCGCCGAGCAGGATGCCGGTCCCGGCACCGACTTCCATGCCGTGCGCATGGGCTACATCTCGATCACGCCTATCCATGTTGACCTGACGCGTTATCAGGCGCTTGAGAAAGTGTCGGGTTGGGTGGAAGGCTTGAGCGCTTGCCTGGCGGCGCGCAAATGACACCTTCGGCTCAACTCGGAGCAGGCGCACGTGGGCTGGGCATGACCTCGCAGCGCGCGCGTGATCGCTTGGTCTCCAGCTTGCGCGAGACGCGCACGATCAATGGCACGCCGCGCGAGCCGATTTGCAACGTGCGGGTGCTGGAAGTTATGCGCACGGTGCCGCGGCATTTGTTTATCGACGAGGCCCTGAGCAGTCGCGCTTATGAAGACGGCGCGTTGCCGATTGGTCGTGGTCAGACCATTTCGCAACCGTGGGTGGTGGCGCGCATGACGGAGGCGCTGTTTGAGCACGGCAGCCCGCGCAAGGTGCTCGAACTCGGTACGGGGTCGGGCTATCAGGCTGCCGTGTTGGCCGCGCTGGTTGAAACGGTTTACACGGTCGAGCGCATTGATGAGTTGCTGCGGGCAGCGCGGCGGCGCTTCCGCCAACTCGGCATCGGCAATGTGCGTTGTCGTTTTGATGATGGCCGCTTGGGCTGGGCAGATGTCGCGCCGTTCGACGCCATCATCGTTACTGCGGGCACCGAAGCGCTGGAACCCGCCCTATTGGATCAATTGGCCGAGGGCGGCAGTTTGATCGCTCCGATTGGCGGCGCCACTGACCAGCAATTGATTCGAATTCGGCGAACGCCGGAAGGCTTGATTCGCGACTCCTTGGGCTCGGTAATGTTTGTGCCCTTGTTGGCGGGAACGCTGTGAAGCGCCTGCGTGGCGTATTACGCTGGACCGCAACGGTAAGTCTGCTGGCCGTGGCGCTGTCCGCCTGCGCGCCGACGACCAAGGTGCGCAAAGTTCCGCTTGAAGACAGCGCGCCGCGACCATCGAGCTTAAGTGCTCGTCCTGCGCCTGCGCCGCCTCAATCGGGAGAGTACGTGGTGGGGCGGGGCGACACGCTGTATGGCATCGCCTTCCGACATGGGCTGGACTATCGCGAAGTGGCGCGTCGCAATCAGATCGCGCCGCCATACACCATCTATCCGGGCCAGACTTTGCGTCTGGGTGAGCACAGCGCCGCCGCATCGGGCCCCAGCAGACGACGACCACCGGGATCGAACAATCGCAGCAGCGGCAGCGGTCTGATCGCGCAAACCGCGACAACATCCGGCAACAATGCGACCACCTCACGTCCTGCCGGCACAGCACCGCCGCTGACCGCTGCCAACGCGGTGCCAGCGGTTGTCGCGAATAACGGCGCTGCGGTTGCCACGGCGCAATCGCCGACATCGTCTACTACGCCCGCCAACGTCAATCCGCCATCTGCGGCGCTTCCGACTGGCCCGGTGCGTTGGCAATGGCCGGCCAGTGGGCAAACGGTGGTGACCTTTCTCGCCGGCGATCCCACCCGGCAAGGGATTGGCATTGCCGGCAGCAACGGTCAATCGGTGCAGGCGGCGGGTGATGGTGTCGTCGTCTATTCAGGTGCTGGGCTGATCGGCTACGGCGAGCTGGTCATCATTAAACATTCGGATGAGTGGCTGTCTGCCTATGGCCACAATCGCAAGCGTCTGGTTAACGAAGGCCAAGCGGTGCGAGTCGGCGAGCAAATCGCGGAAATGGGCCGCAGTGGTGCCAGTCGCGACATGCTCCATTTCGAAATTCGCCGCAAAGGCAAACCGGTCGACCCGCTCGGCCTGCTGCCGCGGCGGTGAGTCTGCGATTGCAATGGCTGGGTCCACGCGACCATGTGTGGCATCCCGCCTGGTTGACCGCGGTGCACGCAGTGTTCAAACGCGTCGATTTTTCTCGCTGGGTCGAATGGGGCGAGTGGACCGATGACTACCAGGTCGCCTGCCTTTTTGACGGCGAACAGGTGGTCGCCGGCGCAGCGCTGACGCGCATGTCCTTGTTGATCGATGGCGTGGCGACCCCTGCCATCCAGCTCGGTGCGGTGTTTTGCCTGCCCTCGCATCGCGATCAGGGCTTGGGCCGCCAAGTACTGCAAGCCGCCTTGGATCGCTGCGGTAATGCGCCGGTGATGTTGTTTGGCAATCCCAATGTGCGCGATTTCTACCCGCGTTTTGGCTTTAGCGCTTGCGAGCAACACTGGTTTTCCGCCGATTTTGCATGCGAGCCGGAGGGCGCGGCGGCATTAAGGCTTGATCCAAGCGATCCTGCGGTGCGAGCCCGAATCCACCAGCTCGCTGCCAGCGGCATCAGCGAAAGCCAGCGATTTGCTGCCCGCGACCACGGCCGCATCATCAGCTGGTACTACGCCAACGGCTTTGCGCGGCCGTTGCGCGAGCTTGCCGACGACCTGCTGATCGTCGCCGGAATCGAGGACGACAGCCTGCATATCGATGCCGTGTTGTCGGCTCACCCGGTCGACCTCGGCGAGTGTTTGCCGCGACTGATTGATCGCCCAATCCGCCGTGTTCGCTTCGGCTTTACGCCTGATCTGTGTTGGCCTTGGCCCTGCGATTCGCAGCTTGACTCCGAGGCGGATTTGTATGTGCGCGGCTTCGAGCGTTTGCCGTCGGAGCCGAGTCGGTTTGGGTTGCTGGCGCGGACGTGAGCCCGTGCATGTTCGCTTTGGCCATACAGCGAAGATCATTCATCCGTGTGCTCGCGCGAAGCCAAGCAACCGGCAGGGTTGCTCAATATCAATCCGGCAATTTTTCGAGCACAGAAAAACCGCAGGTACCGCACGAACCGCACGAACCGAATGAATCGCACGAATCACGCGATCCGCCTCTACTGAATTCGGGCCTCGTTGAGGAGCCGCCCATGCACAC
>JBBQQV010000112.1:0-8239 GCA_038215505.1 Lysobacterales bacterium | reverse complement strand
TTGCCGGGCGAGTGGCGAGTCGACCTGCCTGCGCTCAAGCTTTCCGATGCTATCGGCTGTCCGTAAGCTGCGCAGCCCTGCCTTGCCTTGCACCTTGCGCGGATGAGCCTTGCGCCAATGAAAACCACCAGCAAACTGCCGAACGTTGGCACGACCATCTTTTCGGTGGTCTCACAGCTTGCCGCCCAGCATGGCGCGATCAATCTTGGTCAAGGCTTTCCGGATTTTCCGCTGCCAACGCCAATGGTCGATGCGCTCACCCGCGCCGTGCAAGCCGGCCACAATCAATACGCACCCGCCATTGGCATCGCGCCGTTGCGGCAAGCCATCGCGTTAAAGATCGCTGAGTGCTACGGCGCGCAGGTTGATGCCGACACCGATATCACGGTAACCAGCGGCGGCAGTGAAGCGATTTTCGATGCCATCCACGCGGTAGTGCATGCGGGCGAGGAGGTGATCGTTCTCGACCCTTGCTACGACTGCTATCAGCCCGCGATTGACCTGGCTGGCGGCGTGGCCGTGCATATACCGCTCGACCCGGAGACGTTTGCCGTCGACTGGCAGCAAGTGGCCGATGCGATCACGCCGCGCACGTGCATGCTGATGATCAACAGCCCACACAATCCCTCCGGCGCGGTGCTTACGCGGACTGATCTTGACCGGGTGGCGGACATCCTGCGCGACACTGACATCCTGTTGCTAAGCGATGAGGTGTATGAGCACATGGTGTTTGACGGAGCCCGCCACGAAAGCGTGCTGGCGCATCCCGAATTGGCCGCGCGTGCCTTTGTGATTTCGAGTTTCGGCAAGACCTATCACTGCACCGGCTGGAAGCTCGGTTATTGCGTCGCGCCGGCCGCGCTGAGTGCCGAATTTCGCAAAGTTCATCAGTACAACACCTTTGCCAGCTTCACCCCCGCGCAGTGGGCGGTGGCTGAGATGATGACTCAGCATCCTGAGCATCATCGCGAGTTGCCCGCGTTTTATGCGGCCAAGCGTGACGGGTTTCGCGACATGCTGGCGCGCACGCGCCTGCGGCCCTTGCCAGTGCCAGGCGGCTATTTCCAACTGGTCGATTACTCTGCGGTGTCGGATCTCGACGATCTCGCGTTTTGTCGCTGGTTGACCATTGAGAAGGGTGTGGCAGCGATTCCGCTGTCGCCGTTTTATGCCAATCCACCGGCTGGACAGCGCTTGGCGAGACTGTGTTTTGCCAAGCACCCACAGACCTTGGAGGCCGCCATCGAGCGGCTGGTCTCGTTATGAGCCCGCCGCGTGATTTGCGTGTCTCCCTGATCCAAGCGGCGACGCGTTGGTTTGATCCGACTGGCAATCGCGCTCTGTACGCCGAGTTGGCGCGGCCACTGGCCGGTGCGACCGATCTGGTGGTGCTGCCGGAAACCTTCACCTCGGGATTCAGCAATGAAGCGCTGGCCAGTGCTGAAGGGATGAACGGCCCGACCGTGGCGTGGATGCAAAGTCTTGCCGTCGAGCTCACGGCGGTGATCACCGGCAGCATTCAATGCCGCGTGGGTGAGCAAGTGTTCAATCGGCTTATCTGGGCGCGCCCGGATGGCAGCCTCGCGCACTACGACAAGCGCCATCTGTTCCGCATGGCCAACGAGCATCAGCGCTATGCGGCAGGCCAAGCCAGTCTGACAGTGGAGTTGCAAGGTTGGCGGATCCGTCCGCTGGTTTGCTACGACCTGCGCTTTCCGGTGTTCATCCGCAATGTGTTCGATCAAGCCGCGCAACGATTCGATTACGACCTGGTGCTGTTCGTGGCCAATTGGCCCGCGGCACGGCGGCATGCGTGGCGCACATTGCTGCCAGCCCGAGCGATTGAGAATTTGAGCTATTGCGTCGGCGTCAATCGTGTCGGCATCGATGGCAATTCGATTGCCTATGCCGGCGACAGCGTGGTGCTCGATATGCTTGGTCAGCCATTGATCGAGTGCGGCGCACAGCCGCAAGTCGTGACCGTGTCACTTGCTGCCGGGGCGCTTGCCGAACACCGCCAACGCTTCCCGGCGCAACTGGATTCTGATCGCTTCGAAATAATCAGCTGACCCTTGAACGGCGGTTTTTCCGTTGTAAGGGAAGGGCGCTAGAATGGTGACCCCGGCGTGAAGCCCGGCCGCAATCAACCAGGAGAGTGGGGAATGAACAAGCTAATCATCGCGTTGTGTCTCGGCGTGGCGTCATTGCTGCCGAACGTTGCCGTCGCACAGGACAAGCCAACCATCGGCGTCATCGAATTCAAGAACGAAAGTGGCGCGGGCTGGTGGAGCGGTGGCGTGGGCTGGGAGCTGGCCGGCATGTTGTCGAACGAATTGGCAGCGACCAACGCGTTTCGCATTGTTGAGCGCAGCAAGCTGGAATCGGTGCTAGCCGAACAGAATCTGGCCGCGTCAGGTCGTGTCAGTGCGGCATCGGGTGCGCAAATGGGCAAGCTGACTGGCGCGCAGTATCTGGTCGCCGGCACGGTCACCGCGTATGAGGAAGGTGCCAAATCGACCGGTGGTGGTCTCAGCGTCCGTGGCATTTCGCTGGGCGGCAATTCCAGCGAGGCCTATCTCGCCGTCGATATCCGGGTGATCAACTCAACCACCGGTGAAATCGACTTCGTCCGTACCATCGAAGGTCGCGCCAAGAGCGGTGGCATGTCGATTGGTATTTCCCGTGGCGATTTCGGCGGCGCGCTGGGTCAGCAGAACAAGACACCTGCTGGTAAGGCGATTCGTGCGGCTCTGGTAGAAATCACCGACTACCTGGAATGCGCCATGGTTCGCCAGGGCGGCTGCATGGCGGAATACGACGCCAAAGAGCAAAAGCGCCGTGACAGCAGCCGTGGTGCGCTTGACCTCGATTAAGCAATACGTTGACGGGCTGCGTGTGACCGCGCTCACTTAGGCAGAAGAGCGCGGATAGGCGAGTTCACAAAGTGAAATCAAACGGCGGTGCAGCAATGCGCCGCCGTTTGTGTTTTCAGGCCGGTCATTTGCCAATCGAAAAGATAGATTCCGGCTTTCACAACACTCCACTCGGATTGCCGAATCACGGCAATCGCACAGAAGCACCGACAACCTCGGCCTAGAATTCCGCCAAGGCACAAGCAGCTGTCATGCCGATCATCGACACTGGTGACTGGCTTGACGCTGCTTATCGCCTTCGCAGCGTTTTGCAGTTTGCTCTGCAAGAACAAACCCACACTTGAAGCCACACCTAAGGAAACGATCACATGGGATTTTTTGACTTCATCGCCAATGCGGGTGAGAAGATTTTTGGCAGCAACACGATCGATGAAAACAAGGTCCGCGAGCACATCATGAGCCTCGGCCTGAAGCTCGCGCCGTTCTCCGTCGTCGCCCATCAGGCACAGAAAATGGTGTCGCTGATCGGTCGCGCAGAGACACTCGAAGATAAAGAAAAAGCCATTGTCGCGGCGGGAAACATCAAGGGTGTCGAGCGCGTCGATGATCGACTTAAGCTGGGTCCTGCACCGGCTGTGGTTGCGGCCGAAGCAGCCGCGAAAGCCGATGCTGCGGCGCAAGAAGCGGCTGCAGAACTGGCTGCCGAGGAGCAACCCACCGCGCGTTTCTACACCGTAGTTTCTGGCGATACTTTGTCAGTGATCGCCAAGCGCGAATACGGCTCAGCCAACAAATACCCGCAAATTTTTGAAGCCAACAAACCAATGCTCAGTCACCCGGACAAGATCTATCCGGGTCAGGTGCTGCGCATTCCGCCGCTGTGATCGAATGCGGCAACCATGAAGTGACCACGCGTGTTGAGCGTGGCCTTGGGTTTGAATAGCCGTTTTGAAGTTGACAGACAGCAGCCGAGCGAGATCGGCTGCTCTTGATTCACTCAGGCAAACGGCTGCTCCGATGAAACTCGTCGGGCCTAAGTGAAGAAGCACGCCACTGCGTTCAGTGGCGCGCTTTCAATCCAAAACGCTTGAAAAAATCGCCAATGGAACGCGTCGTGAGGTCGCGGTATTCGCCCGCATCGTAATAGCGGCCGAAACAGACGGGGCAACTTTCGAACCAGATGTGTGGCTGCTGGGCGTCGATCATGCGGATCATCTTGGTGTTGGGACAGACCGGGCAGGGCACCACGTCGAGGGCGTTGAAGCGCGAGCCCTGCTCGGTGCTGCCGGTGTCAAGCGCAGCGGCATTGCCGCTCAAATCCTCGTGCTCAAGCAGGTCAAACCAGATGCCTTTGCAACCGATACAGCGGTCTGCTTCGGCGGCAGAAAATTTGACGGTCTCCATCGGTTGCTGGCATTTCGGACACTGCATCGGATTCCCCCGGCTGTTGATCAGTTCAACGCCGAAGTTTACGACCCCCAATGCAGAGAAAGCACGGCTTCACTGATACCCGGCCCCGGCAACGATAACCTGCACCCCGATCACCCAAAATACCGACCATGCTGACCTTTGATAACGCCCTGATTCGCGAGTTGCCCGGTGACCTACTGCCAGATCGCCGCAGCCGACAGCGACCCGCAGTGGCGTGGTCTGCCATCACGCCGGTGCCGGTGGCCGCACCCCAGCTGTTGGCGTATTCGACTGAGCTGGCATCACGGCTCGGCCTTTCTGAAGCGGAAGTCTCTGCACCATGGTTTGCTGCCACCTTTGGTGGCAATTGTCTGCAAGCAGGCATGCAGCCTTGGGCAAACAATTACGGCGGCCATCAGTTTGGCCATTGGGCTGGCCAGCTCGGCGATGGTCGCGCTATTTCCCTGGGCGAAGTGGTTACCGCCGCGAGCGAACGCTGGGAGCTGCAATTGAAAGGCGCTGGACCCACGCCGTATTCGCGTGGATCGGATGGTCGTGCCGTCTTGCGGTCGTCGATTCGCGAGTTCCTGTGCAGCGAGGCGATGTTTCACCTAGGCGTGCCAACGACGCGTGCATTGTGCCTGGTTGGCACCGGCGACACGGTCGTGCGCGACATGTTTTACGACGGCCACCCGCGCGCCGAGCCGGGCGCGATCGTCTGTCGCGCGGCACCGTCGTTTATCCGCTTCGGCACCTTCGAGCTGCCTGCATCGCGCGGCGAAACCGAACTGCTGCAGAATCTGGTGGACTTCTGCATCGCCCGCGATTTTCCGCACCTGCAGGCAGCGCATGCCGATATCGAACCGCGCCGCGCCGCCTGGTTTGCCGAGGTCTGCGAACGCAGCGCGGTGATGGTTGCGCATTGGATGCGAGTCGGCTTTGTGCATGGCGTGATGAACACTGACAACATGTCTATCCTCGGCCTGACCCTGGACTATGGGCCGTATGGCTGGATTGACGCGTTTGATCCCGACTGGACGCCCAACACCACTGACCGCGAGCACCGTCGCTATCGATTCGGCCAGCAACCTGGCGTGGTGCATTGGAATCTCAGTCGCTTGGCCGGCGCGATAGCTGGCCTGTTTATTTCACAAGCGCCACTGCACGCCGGCTTGCAGCTGTTCGTCGATACCTTTGAACGCGAAGATCGCCGCCACACCGGCAACAAGCTCGGACTGCAGCAATGCACGGACGCCGATCTCGGGCTGATGGACACACTGCGCGACTTGCTGACGCGTGGCGAGATCGACATGACTTTGTTTTTTCGAGCCTTGGCGCAACTCGACATCGAGCAGCCAGACCTTGCCTTGTTTGACAACGCCTTTTACGACACAAACCGGCGTGCTGACGTGTTGGCTGAGCTTGAGTCATGGCTGCGCCAATACGCTGCCCGAATTCGCGAAGACGCCCGCCCTGCCGAAACACGATGGGCACAGATGAACTCGGCCAATCCTGTTTATGTGTTGCGAAATTACCTGGCCCAACAGGCAATCGATGCTGCGGAGCAAGGCGACCATGCAGTCCTGCAGACTTTGCTGGAAGTCATGCAACGCCCCTACCAGGAGCAACCCGGACGCGAGGCATTTGCCGCACGACGACCAGAATGGGCGCGGGATAGAGCGGGATGTTCGATGTTGTCGTGTAGTTCTTAGCTTTTGGGCGCGCTGGGCGCGCTGATTCGCCTGGTTTTTTTCAGCCTTCACTCCCTGCGTTGTTGTTTCGAGTCGAGGTTTCGTCTGCCTCAGCGGCAGCCGAAACCTCGCCTCGAAGCCAATTCGAAGCCAATTCAATGCAGGTGAAGCGTGAAAAGCTGGATTCGAGCCTACGCCGGAATGACAAAAGGCTGGTTTCCGGCCCACGCCGAAAAGACAAAGAGCCAAGCCGCACGGCTCAAAAAACCACTATCCCGGCGCCCGATACCCCGCAATCCCCCCCGCATCCACTGGACAACTGAACAAATATCCCTGCGCCACTTCAGTGTCGTGTTCCAGCAAAAACTCACGCTGGCGTGGGTGCTCGACGCCTTCGGCGACGACAGCCAAGCCCAAGCTGCGGGCAATCAGCAGGATGGAGCGGCAGATGGCGACGTCGGCGGGGTTGTCGGGGATGCCGCGCATGAAGGTGATGCTGATCTTCAAGCAGTCCAGCGGCAGGTGGCGCAAGTAGCTCAGCGAGCTGTAGCCCTCGCCAAAGTCATCGATGGTGATCATGACGCCACGTGCCTTTAAAGCGCGCAGCGTGCGCAGGGCTTCGGGGGCTTCGTCGATCACCACGCGTTCGGTGATCTCCACCTCAAGCGAACTGCCAGCCAATTGGAAACGATCCAGCGCGTCGCCGACGATGGCGTCAAAGTCTTCGTTCAACAGTTGGCGAACGCTGACATTGACCGCCACTCGCTCTATGTGCAGGCCGTCAGTGCGCCACGCGGCTAGTTGCCGGCAAGACTCGTTGACTACCCAACTGCCTATTCGCACGATGTCGCCAGTGGTTTCGGCATAGGGGATGAACTCAGTCGGAGTGACTTCGCCGAGCAAGCGGTTGTTCCAACGCAGCAAGGCCTCCACGGCGCGTAGGCGACCTGTCGAGACATCCACTTGGGGCTGGTAGAGCAGCCGAAACTCATTGTTCTCCAAGGCTCGCCGCAATTGGGTTTCGATCAACAGGCGGCGCGAGACCCGGTCGGCCAAGGCGGGGTCAAGGGCTTTCCAGGTGTTGCGGCCGCGGCGTTTGGCTTCGTGCAGGGCCACATCGGCGCTTTGCAGAAGTTGCTGTACCGTGGTGCCGTCATCGGGATAGCTGGCCAAGCCCAGCGAGCTGGTGATGATGAATTCCTCGCGGTCGACGGCAAACGGTTTTGAGAAAGCATAGGTAATCGCTTCAGCCAACTCGCATGCGAGCGCTTTGCCGCCTGCATAGATCAACAGCAGAAACTCGTCGGCGCCAAAGCGAGCCACTTTGCCCATATCGGCCGTCGCCGCCACCAGGCGCTCACCTGCTTGACGCAACAACAGGTCGCCGGCCTGGTGACCGAGCAGGTCGTTTACCACCTTGAAGCGATCCAGATCAACGTGCAATACGCTGGGCGCGCTGTCCAGGCGCGCCTGTTCCAACGCGTGGGAGATTTCAGCCAATAGCGCGTCACGATTCAGCAGGCCGGTCAAAGGATCCGTCAACGCGCGTCGCTGCAAATCGCGAGCGGCGGTCTTCTCAGTAGTGATGTCCTGCAAGGTGCCGGAGACGCGGAATACCTGGCCATCGCGATGCCGCGCGCCGCCGATCAGGCGCACCCAGCGACGCTCGGAACTGGAAGTAAGCAGTCGGCATTCGATCTCAAAGCCACGACCAAGGCTCGCCGCATCCTCAAATGCAATCTCCACTGCTGGCCGTTCGCGAGCACGAATCAAGCCGCAAAGACGCTGCAAACTGACCTTCTCTGCCGGGGCGACGGCAAGAATTTCGTGCATGGTTTGCGTCCAGTACATCGTCTTCTGCACCGGATCCCAATCCCAGCCGCCAATCCGGGCCAATGTCTGGGTTTGCCGAAACAACTCGCGGTCGCGGGTCAGTTCGCTGATGTCACTGAAGGTGGTGATGGCTTGGAACGGACGTGTTTCGCCATCACGAAACTGTGGGGTGGAAGTGACATCCAGCCAGATGTGGCGTGCCTCCGCTTTGAGATAGACGCCGAGCGTGGTGCTCTGAATGGTGCAGCCCTCTCGCAGAGCGCGCAAATGCGGTATCTGGTTGTGCGGAATGATCTGCCCGTCACTATCAAGCAGATTCCAACGGCCGCGGTCATCGAGGGCAGCAATCAAGTCTTCGGCTGTCAACCCGGCGATGCGACAAGCGCTGGGGTTCAGCGAAATCACGTGCCCGTTGGCGTCGTGGATCAACAC
>JBBQQV010000111.1:0-8290 GCA_038215505.1 Lysobacterales bacterium | reverse complement strand
CTGGTGATGGTGACCACGTCACCACCGTCCGGTTCGGTGGTGGTGATGGAGTAGCTGTAGAGCAGATCCTCGGTGGCGCTGGTCAGCGCGGTCGAGCTGAAGGTCGGCGTGGTGTTGGCGATATCCAGATCCACATCCGCGCTGGCGCAATTGCTCGGATTAAGCACTTCGCATATCTGATAAGTGATGGCGAACACACCAACGGGAAGCGGCGGCGCCGGCAGGTCGATCACGCCGCTGGCGGGGTTGATCGTGACGCCTGTCAGTCCACCATCATTGGTAATGCTGGGGGTGACATCGGCGGCCATCAGCGCGCGGCCGGCAAACGTGTCGTTGCTGTAAACGCTGGCGGTGGAGCCACCGACCGTCGCAATAAAGGTGGGCGAGCCGATGAAGTTGTCGTCGGCCGCAACAAGCGGTGCTGCCGTGATGACAATGGTTGCGGTGGCGCTGTCGCAATTGGCCGGGTCGGTCACGTCGCACAACTGATACACCACCAGGTAGGTGCCAGCTACTTGCGGTGCCGGCACGTTGATCACACCGCCCGAGGTGATGTTGGCAGCTAAGCCGTCATCGCTGAGAATGCTGGTAGTGACCTGGCTCTCGCTCAGCGTAGACAGGTTGAACTGGTCGTTGCCGTGCACCGATGGGGTGGCACCGCCGGCTTGGCCATCCAGCGGCGACCCGCTGAAATCATCGTCTCCCGCATCGATCTGGTTGCGCACCGTGATGGTGAATACGGTGTCGACTGGAAGTTCACCGCTGGACGGCGCCAGCAGCACGGGATTGCTGCGATCAAGTCGCGGGTCGAAGTTGTAACGGGCACGCACTTCGTAAACGCCGGCCACGCTGGCAATGATGCTGGTCGACGCCGCGCCGCCGCTGGGTGTAATCGGAGCAGTTGGCAGGCCTGACAGCTGCGCCGGACCGGCTGTTTGGACGAAACGCACCACATGCGTGTTATCCGGCACGCCGTTGCGTTGCACGTCGACCGCAAGGTCTTGCATTTGGGCTGGTGGGATGGTCGCGGTGCCACCAACCGGCTGGTTCGCCGTAATTTCGTAGAAATCGCGCACTTGCAGCACCACACCGACGACGATGTCGTCGGAACTGTTCGGCGGGCCCGACGGCGTGACTCCAGGCAAGGTGTCGCCGAGCACATCCCAGCGCGCGACCCGGCAAAAGTTGCCAGAAACCGTGGGGGTGAAAGCAAAGGCGACGCCACCACCGACGCCGGTGGTTCCGCTAATCAGCGGGGTGCCGTCGCCCAAGCCATCGCAATTCGGATCGTTCTCGAAGCTGATTGAGGTCCCGTTCGGCACCGGTGAACCGTTGTTGTAAACCACGAAGCTCAACGCGCTGAATTGGTTGACGAAGTAAGCACTGGGCGGGGTGGTATTCGAGATGTTGCCGGTGTTGGTGACGGTCAGATTGAAGTTCACATTGAGGTCGCAGCCAGTGCCCTGCAAACAGGCGAATACTGAGAACGAGGTTTCGGACGACCCGGCGACGATATCGACCCCGCCGATGCCGTTGGAATCGGTCGGCGCGGTGAGGGTGCCGATGCCATTGGCAGCGAACGTTGCCGCCGAGGGTGGCGAGATCGTCCAGTCGATCAGCTCGGATCCCGCACCTGCCCCGTTGCGCGTGACCAACAATTGAACCCGATCACCGAAGGCGCCGTTGGGACCCGCCGTTTGACCATTGCCACTGAATTCGCGAATCTCGATGCGATCATCAACCGTATACATCGCGGCGAATTGCGGATCGACGCTATTGGCGCAACCGGCGGTGCAATAGACGAAGAAGCCGAAGCTGCCGCCGCCGCGATCCGACACCTGCACCGAGCCGAAAACGCTGTTGCCAAAACCCTCTGTGCCTTCCAGCGGGCTGCTGATGAAGCTGCCTGGCGCAACACCCGTGCTGTCCAGATTCTCGGCCAGGCGGAACTGCGCCGTGCTGCAACCGCCGCCGTCGTCATCCACCCTGAAATCGAATCCTGCGTTGTCGGCAGGGGATAGCATCCCTCCGATGTTGCTGCCGGGAGCAAGCACGCACAGCGCCCACGCGGGGCTGGCCAAGCTGATCAATAACAGCAGAAGTAGCCACCGCGCCTTGCCGAGGCGTGGCCTACAGTTCTCAGACAAAGGTGGTGTTCGCATCGCGCTGGTTGCAAACGCCACCGCTGCGGATGGTGCGCGGATGGTCGGCTGTTGAAACTTCATGTACTGCTCCTGAGGACCGCAACACCGGCGATCCAATCGACTTGACGGCGTCAGCCGCACCCCACTGGTACGAAAGAACACCTGCGGCGCTGTGCACGCGAGGCACGACCCCAACCCTTCGCTGGGTCGAAGATGACACGCGCCGCATCTCGGGTCCACCTCGCAGCTGTCAAGAATCAGGCGCGCCGCGTCGCAGATGGCCTCACGTCGTAGCGTTTTATCGGCAAAGTCGCACTCTGCTCCGCCTCCGCGCTTCAGACCAGCAGGCGCGGGCGGGCTAGACGATGCCCACCTCGACCGCAGTGACCGTCACCGCCACATCCGGCGCACTGGCATTGCCGCCGCCAAGAATCACCCCGCGCAATGGCGACACATCGCCGAAATCGCGCCCCCAGCCGAGCACAATGTGCTCAAGGCCGGGCATCACATTGTTGGTCGGGTCGAACTCCAGCCAGCCCAACGGCGGGCAGTAGACCGCCACCCAGGCGTGCGACGCATCCGCGCCAACCATGCGTGGCTTGCCAACGGGTGGATGGGTGAGCAGGTAGCCACTGACGTAGCGACACGGCAGGTCGAACGAACGCAGGCAGGCGAGCATCAGGTGGGCGAAATCCTGGCAGACGCCGTGCTTCAAACGCAGCACATCGGCAAGCGGCGTTGCGATGTGGGTGGCCGCCGCATCGTAGGTGAACTCGCGATGGATCTTGCGCATCAGCGCTGCCGCGACTTCGCTGAGTGGGCGACCCGCGCCAAAGCAGGTCTGCGCGTAGCGCTGATAGGCCATGCCGATCGGCACGAAGGGCGAGCGGAAGCGATAGCGGCTGTCATCCAGATCGGCACTGCTGAGCGAGCGCCCGGCCCGATAGCGAAGACTGTCGCGCACCTGCTCCCAGCTCGCCGATCGCGTGGCCGGCGGCGGCGTGCTGCGCTGGAGGATCTCGATCTGCATGTGGCTGCGGATGCGCAGCGATTCATGCGGAACATTGAAGTCCAGACGACAGAGCGGATTGCCAAACGCATCGATCTCGCGCCGATCGCTGGAGGGCACCGGCTCACACTGCAGTTGCCAGTCGAGGCAGTGTTGCCACGGCAGCGGTCGCGGCTCGAGGTGGATCAGCTGCTGCGACAACGAGACCGGCTGTGGGTAGGCGTACTCGGTGACATGCTCGACGGCGTAGCGGGCCCGTGGCGATCCGAGCATGCTCACGTCAGGCTTGCTTGCGCCCCGTCTGTTAACGTCCTGGCTGCTAACGTCCTGGCTGCTAACGTCCTGGCTGTTAACGTCCTGGCTGTTCACGCCCGGACTACTCATGCGAAGTAAGTGGAACGAGCGGCTGGCCGGACATGCACGAAGTAGGCGTGGGTCAGGCGCTCGCCCACGTCGAGCAGGCAGCCGTTCAGCGCGATGAAGTAAGCGGCCAGCTGGGTCGCCGCTGATCCCGCAAAGCAGTCCAGTCGCAGCAGTCTGTCGCGCGCCTGCCGCAGTGGGTCGGCCAGCTCAGGCCCGCAATCCAGCGCCACCAGCGCGTCCAGCAGGATGTCCATGTGGCAGCGGATGGAGTGTGGATTGCTGGCGTCAACGGTGATCAGGTCAAGCGTCGCCGCCAGCTGCGGTGCCGACTGATAGCGGCGGCGGAAGGTAATCGTGCTGCGCGACAGTTCGAGCAGCCATCCCAGCGTCTCGGTATCGATGCGCCGACCGGACAACGCCTTGGCCAACAGCAGTGAGTGCTGGTAGAGATACTCAAGGCTGCGGCCGGCAATCAGGAACTGCCAGCCGCGGTCGCGGGTCATGCCCCCCAGCGCGAAGCCGGTCATGGCGGCCAGCGCCACCGCCAGGCGATTGAGCACCATCAGCATCGCATCCGTATCGGTCTTTGCAGCAAGCTCAGCATTCACCTGCTTCAGCTCACGAACGGTGCGCCAATTGTCCTTGGAGAGCACCGCACGCACTTCGGTGGCGGACCCGACCAGGTTATTCAGACATTGCCGCAGGCTGCCGGACCAGGCCTCATCGGTGATTGCCGAGATGACGGCGGCAGCAAAGCTCTTGCCGGTACGGGTCTTGGCGGCGGGCAGCATGTGCACGGCCTCGGCGATACGCCGACTGCTTTTCGCGAGCACGGGACTGGATCCGCGCATCTGCTTGAGCATTGAGCGCAGCACGCGCAAGTGGGCATCGCAGCGCTCGCTATTGCGACCCAGCCAGAACAGGTTCTCCAGCGTCCGCGACAGCACCTGCAGATCAACCCGGCTGGGCGCGGCGATGGTGGTCTGCGGCAGCTCATCGCCAACCGGCAACGCGCCCAGCACCCAGGTGTCCTTGCTGCGCCCGCCGCGCTGCATCGACACTACTTCGGCGTCGAGCTGGCCGGCGACTCGGGTCAGTCCGCCGGGGATCACCTCAAATCCCGTATCGGTGGCCAAAGCAAACACCCGCATGACCATTGCGCGCGGCCCCAGTGCGCTGCCGCAGCGGTCCAGCATGACCGGCGTGGTTGAGAGTTTGATGCGCTCCTGGGCGACGTAGGCATAGCCGCGGCGTTCGATGCGGCCGCGCAGAGCGCGCTGCCCGGCGCGGTCAAGGTCAGCCGCGAACACCGGCTCGAAGCGCTGCAGCGGGAAGCTGGGCTTGAACACCAGATCATTGAGTTTTGCCAGCGCCTGCTCGGCCACCGGCCGCTCCCCGCACCACCAGGTCGCGAGCGACGGCAGTTGCAGCGATTCGCCCAGGATGCGTTCGCAGATGGCGGGCAGAAAACCCATCAAGGCCGGCGATTCGACCACGCCTGAGCCGAGACTATTGGCGATCAACACGCGACCTGCGCGTGCGACATCCAGCAACCCAGGCACACCCAGCGCCGAATGGCTGCGCAGCTCCAGCGGATCACACCAGCCGCCTTCGACTCGCCGGATCACCGCGTGTACCCGCTTCAGGCCGTCCAGCGTCTTCAGCCACAAAGTGCTGTCACGCACGGTCAGATCATTGGCCTCGACCAGCGGGATGCCGAGCTCGTGGGCAAGAAACGCGTGCTCGAAATAGGTTTCGTTGAGCGCGCCCGGGGTGAGCAGGACCAGCGAGGCCGAGCCCTTTTCTGCGCCAGCCAGGCGCAGCAGGTGGTCACTCAGACGCTGGAAATAGCCATCGAGCGACTGCACTCCGAGACGATCCAGCCCGCCGGAATACGCGCGCGCGAGGATGTCGCGGTTCTCGATCGCGTAGCCGGCGCCCGAAGGCGTCTGCGTGCGGTCGGCCAGCACCCACCAGCGGCCATCGGGCGCCCTTGCGAGGTCGCAGCCATAAATGTGCAGGTGGATGTCCTCGGGTGCTTTCACCCCGTGCGCGGGCCACAGGAAGTGACTGTGGCCGTGGACCAGCTCGGGCGGCAGCAGGCCGTCCCGCAGCAGCTGTTGCGGTCCGTAGAGATCGGTTAGCACGTGATTGAGCAGGTTGGCGCGCTGCGCAACGCCCACCGCAATTCCGGACCACTCGGCGCTGTCGATGATGTTCGGCAGGCTGTCCAGCTCCCACAAGCGGTCGGCGCCTTTGGGGTCGGCGTAGACGTTGTAGGTGACCCCGTTGTCCAGGATCTGCTGATCGATGATCTCGGCCCGCCGCTTAGCCTGCAGCGCAGTTTCGTGCTGCAGTGAATTGATCAGCGGTTGCCAGTGCGCCCGGACCTTGCCCGATGCATCAACGAGTTCGTCGAAGTGGTCGGGCTCGGGTCGGTACTCGCCTCGAATCATCTTCGCCGCATATCCAGTGTGAACGGGTATTCCAGCGAAGCCTTCACAGGTGCGACGGCAAATACGCCTGGGGAATGTCCATGCCGGAAGAAGCGCGACATGCGCCGGGTTTCGGCCTCGAAGGCATTCACCGGGAAGGTCGCGTAGCTGAGTCCGCCAGGGTGGACAACATGGTACTGGCAGCCACCCAGCGCGCGTTGGTTCCAACTGTCAAAAAGATCAAAGCGCAGCGGCGTATCAATAGGAATCAGCGGGTGCAAAGCCGAGTAAGGCTGCCAGGCGCGAAAGCGCACACCGGCGACAAACTCGCCGACCCGCCCAGTCGGACGCAGCGGCAAGGCACGACCATTGCAGGTGACCTGATAGCGGTCGGGTGCCATCCCGCTCACCATCACCTGCACGCGCTCCAGCGATGAATCGACGTAGCGCGCGGTGCCGCTGGAGGCACCTTCTTCGCCCATCACGTGCCACGGCTCCAGCGCGTGTCGCAACTCGAGCTGCATGCCTTCCAGCGCGTAGTCGCCGATTTTGGGGAAGCGGAACTCGAGGTGCGGGGCAAACCAGTCGGCTGACAGCGCAAAGCCCGCTGCCGCGGTCTCTTCCAGCACATCGACAAAATCGCGCTCAATGAAGTACGGCAGCATGAAACGGTCATGCAGCTCGCTGCCCCAGCGGGCCAGCCGCTCCGGTGCATAAGGCGTCCGCCAGAAGCGGGCGATCAGTGCTCGCAGCAGCAGCTGTTGCGCTAGGCTCATCTGCGGATGCGGCGGCATCTCAAAACCGCGCAGTTCGAGCAGCCCAAGCCGCCCGTTAGGGCCATCCGGCGAATACAGCTTGTCGATGCAGAACTCTGCGCGATGCGTATTGCCACCGACATCCACCAGCAGGTTGCGCAGAATGCGATCAACGATCCACGGCGATACCTCGGCGCCGGCTTCAGCGGCATCCGGAATCTGCGAGAAGGCGATCTCCAGCTCGTACAGCGCATCGTTGCGCGCCTCATCGACCCGCGGCGCCTGCGAGGTCGGTCCGATGAACGTACCGGAGAACAAATACGACAGCGAGGGATGGTTGTGCCAGTAGGCGATCAGGCTGCGCAGCAGGTCGGGTCGGCGCAAGAAAGGTGAGTCCGCCGCGCGTGCGCCACCGAGAACGAAATGATTGCCACCGCCGGTACCGGTGTGGCGACCGTCCAGCATGAACTTCTCGCTGCTCAGGCGGCACTCGCGGGCAAGCTCGTACAGATGGGTGGTGCGCTCAAGCATCTCGGCCCAGTGGCGGGCGGGATGGATATTGACCTCGATGACTCCCGGGTCGGGGGTCACCCGGAAGGTCTCCAGCCGCTCATCACGCGGTGGTTCGTAGCCTTCCAGCACCAGCGGACAGTGCAACTTGGCAGCGGTGCTTTCGACCGCATTGATCAGCGCAAGGAAGTGCTCCAGATCCTCAAGCGGCGGCAGGAAGATGTGCAGCTGTCCGTCCCTGACCTCGGCGCAGATGGCGGTTCGCACCACCTCCTTTGCTGCCAGCGGCGGGTCCTCGGCGGCTTGATCCTTTGCGGAATCAACGCCTGACCCGCTGCGTGGCGGCGTTGCTGGCTGAGGCTGCACCGGCAACGGCAGCTGCTCGGCGAACGGATCTTTGGGCAGGATGAACGGGTAGTCTTCCTTCGCAAGCCACGGTTGTGAATCCAGCGGCAGGCGATAGCCCATCGCCGAATCGCCGGCGATCAGGAAACAGCCGCCTGATCGCAGCTGCCACGTGCTGCTTTGCCAGCGGCCCTCAAAGTGCGCGAGTGGCAGCACATGACCCACCACCGCCCCGAGTCCAAGCTCGAACACGCGCACCAGCCGCTCACGCTCCAACGCATCGTTCAGGCGCGAGTCTGCGGGGTCGACATTCTCCGGCAGCTTGCGTTCGCGCCAGAGGTAGTAGTGCAGGTCCTCATACGCGGGAAACACATGCCGCGGCTGCACTTCAAGCTGATCCGCAAGTTCGGCAAGAAACGCCTCAGCGTCTGATTCGGTCTGCTCGCCTGTGCCGTTGGCACGCGCGATCAACGACTGCTCCCGCCAGATGGGTTCGCCATCGCGACGCCAGTAGCAGTTCAGCGACCAGCGCGGCAGCTGTTCGCCCGGGTACCACTTGCCTTGGCCGAAGTGCGCAAGCCCCAGCGGCGCGTAATGATCCTTCAGCTTCCAATACAGCGCTTCGGCGCGCTGCCGTTTGTTGGGTCCCAATGCCGCCGTGTTCCACTCGGGGTCTTCGATGTCATCGATCGCGACAAAGGTTGGCTCGCCGCCCATCGTCAGGCGGAC
>JBBQQV010000110.1:0-8311 GCA_038215505.1 Lysobacterales bacterium | reverse complement strand
GGATTCTTTGTCCGGCGGTGAGGCTCAGCGCATTCGCTTGGCCAGCCAAATAGGGGCAGGTCTGGTCGGCGTGATGTATGTGCTGGATGAACCCAGCATCGGCTTGCATCAGCGCGACAACGCACGCCTGCTGGCAACGCTGACGCGGCTGCGTGATCTCGGCAATACGGTCATTGTGGTCGAGCACGATGAGGACGCGATCCGCTTGGCCGACCACGTGGTCGATATCGGTCCTGCTGCGGGTGTGCACGGTGGCGAGGTGGTCGCCCAAGGTACGTTTGCTGACCTGTTGCGAAGCGAGCGCTCGATCACCGGCCAGTTCATGTCGGGCAAGCGTCGCATCGAACTGCCCAAAGTGCGAACCCAGGTCGACCCCAAGCGCATGCTGCGAGTGCTGGGTGCCACCGGCAACAACCTGCGCAACGTCGATCTGGAGATTCCCGCAGGCTGCTTTGTCTGCGTGACGGGCGTGTCCGGGTCCGGCAAGTCGACTTTGATCAACGACACCCTGTATCGGCTTGCAACCCTGCATTTGAACGGCAGCAATGTGCAACCGGCGGCGCATCGTGAAGTCAGCGGACTCAACCTGTTCGACAAAGTCGTGGAAATTGACCAGTCGCCGATTGGACGCACGCCACGCAGCAACCCGGCCACGTATACCGGCCTGTTCACGCCGCTGCGCGAGCTGTTTGCGCAGGTGCCCGAAGCGCGCGCGCGCGGTTATCTTCCGGGGCGTTTTAGTTTCAACGTCAAAGGCGGCCGCTGCGAGGCCTGCCAAGGCGACGGCATGATTAAAGTCGAGATGCATTTTTTGCCCGATGTGTACGTTCCCTGCGATGTGTGCAAAGGCCGGCGCTATAACCGCGAAACCCTGCAAGTCACCTACAAAGGCCACACCATCCACGATGTTTTGTCGATGACGGTGGAGGACGCCTTGGCCCTGTTCAAGCCCGTGCCCAACCTCGCCCGCAAGTTGGAAACGCTCATGGCCGTGGGCTTGTCCTACATCACCTTGGGTCAATCAGCGACCACGCTCTCAGGCGGCGAAGCGCAACGCGTGAAACTTTCAAAAGAACTGTCCAAACGCGATACCGGCCGCACGCTTTACATTCTCGACGAGCCCACCACCGGCCTGCACTTTCACGACATCGAACAGTTGCTCGGCGTACTCCATCGCCTGCGCGACGATGGCAACACAGTGGTAGTGATCGAACACAATCTGGATGTCATCAAGACCGCCGATTGGGTGATCGATCTTGGCCCCGAAGGCGGCCATCGCGGCGGTCAGATTATTGCCACCGGCACGCCCGAACAGGTGGCCGCCAACAAAGCCTCGTTCACTGGTCAGTTCCTCGCCAAATTGGATGGCATGCGGAAACGCTCGCGCAAGGAAGCCGCATGAATCGCCTGCTGATTGGCATCCGTGTGGAAGTGCGCTGGGGCGATATGGACGCCTTCGGCCACGTCAACAATGCGCGATTCCTCACATTCTTGGAGGAGGCGCGGCTGGAATGGATGCAAACCCTGCCTGAGCCGTGGCAATCGCCATTGATCGCTCCGCTATTGGCCGCCGTTGAGATGAACTTTCGGCGGCCAATCGGCTGGCCAGAGACGATCCGAATCGAGTTGAGCAGCAGCCGCGTGGGCAACAGCAGCCTGACCATGACGCATCGCATTGTGGCGGCGAGCAATCACGAATTGCTGTATGCCGACGGCCACAGCGTGTTGGTGTGGATTGATCGAATAAGCGGCCGACCGACGCCGTTGCCAACGTTCGTGCGCGGGGCGGCGGAAGCGACCTGATCGCACCATTTAATGCGCCGAAGGAAACACCGTAGTGCGCAATAAGCAAAGGGCTTTGCGCCAACCCCCCGCTACTCGGCTCAGCCTTCGGCAGCGCATATTCCGCTTAATGGTTTGAGTGGTCTGCGCTGCTGTCATCACCCTTGCGAACCTTCATCACCACCGGCAAAGGATCGCCTTCTTCTGTCACCAAATCGACAATCACGGTGGTTCCCTCGGCAAGCTCGCGAGTTGGCCGCAGCAGCATCAGATGCACGCCGCCGGGTGCGAGCGGCAAGCTGCCGTCTGCAGGAATTGTCAACGACGGCATCGCGCGCATGCGGCTGATCCCGTCTTCTTCGTAGGACTCGTGAAAGACGATGGCCTCGAAGGCGGCGCTGCTGGCTTCGACAATTTTCAGTGGTTGTTTGGCCGCGTTGCCAAGGGTGACGTAGCCGGCCATAGCACCTGCGCCGGGAGGGGCGCTGCGAATCCAGCCGTCCTTCGCGTTGAATTCGACGCCATCGGCCGTGGCGGCACTGGCAACGAGTAACAGGATGCAAGCAAGGGTCTTTTTCATGGTGCCGAGTTTAGCGGTGATGACCGGCCACCGGGTGAAGTCTCAAACCGGCTTTGCCATCGGTTAGGCTTGCGCTTTCCGCAAATCCAACGAGCACAACGATGATCCAGCAGCACGCCCATCCTGACGACATCGTTGAACTGCGTTTGTCGCGACCGCCGGTCAATGCATTGAACCCGGAACTGCTACTGCAATTGCGCGAGATGATTCACTCGATCACGGCCAACGGGGCACGAGGTATCGTGCTGTCAGGATCGCCTGGCGTGTTCTCTGCGGGTCTGGATGTGCCGGCCCTGCTGGCGCTGGACGCCAAGGCGCTGGAATCCGCTTGGCGCAGTTTTTTTGCGGTGTGCTTTGCCCTGGGTGCCAGCCCGATTCCGACCGCAGCGGCGCTTACCGGCCACAGTCCGGCCGGCGGTGCGGTGATGAGTCTCTACTGCGACTACCGGGTGATGGCAGAAGGCAATTTCCGTATCGGCCTGAACGAAGTGCAGGTCGGCCTGACGGTGCCACCGGTGATCCAATTCGCGTTTCGTCGACTGCTTGGCGCGCATCGGGCGGAACGTTTGTTGGTGGCAGGCGCGATGATCGATTCGGCGCAAGCCCAGCAGATCGGCCTGGTGGATGCGTTGGCAGCGGTGGATCAGGTGGTACCGGAGGCGGTCGCTTGGCTACGTGGGACCTTGGCATTGCCAAGCAACGCCATGCGCCGGACGCGTGAAATGGCGCGAGCCGACTTGGTCGCTGCCTTGGGTGATCCCGATACGCTTGATCTCAGCGGGTTTGTGGATGATTGGTTTGGCGAGGAGACTCAAAGCGTGCTGCACGCTCTGGTGGCGCGACTCAAGACTAAGTCGGGCTGAGCCGCAGCGACTGACCAAGGCAATCAGACGGCGGGCGCTCAGGCACCCTTTGCCACCGGCCGGTGCGGATCGGCAATCCACTCGCTCCACGAGCCGGCATACAGGCGCGAGCCTGGCAAGCCGGCGTGATCCATCGCCAATACATTGTGGCAAGCGGTGACCCCGGAGCCGCACATGTGCACGGTGTCGGTGGCAGGTTGGCCTTTCAGCATGGTGTCGAACTCTTTGCGCAGCGCTTCGGGTGATTTGAAGCGGCCTTGGCGGTCCAGATTTTTCGCGTAGTGTCGATTGACACCACCGGGGATGTGTCCGGCAACGCGATCAATCGGCTCGATCTCTCCACGAAACCGCTCTGGCGCGCGTGCATCAATCAAAGATCCACTCTGATTGGCCATGCGCGCGGCCAGCACCGCGATCGAAGCCACTGAGCGCACGTTGAAACGTGCGCTGTAGGCAGTGGCCTTGGGCCGCGGCACGGATTTGTCCAGCGCCTTGCCGCCTGCGGTCCACGCACTCAAGCCGCCATCCAAGACGGCGACGTTTTCGTGGCGCAACGAGCGCAATAACCACCACAAGCGCGCGGCGTAGGCGCCATCAGCGCCGTCATAGGCGACGACTTGGGTGCTCGGATCGATACCCCAACGACCCAGACGACCGCAAATGTCGGGCGCAGTGGGCAGCGGGTGGCGTCCACCGCCGGTCTTGCTGAGATCAGACAGATCACGTTCCAAATGTGCATACAAGGCACCCGGAATATGGCCGGTCAAATAAGCGCGCTCGCCGGCTGCAGGATCGCGCTGGTCGAATCGGCAGTCGACCACAACGACGCCCTTTTTGCCAAGCGTCGCAGCAAGCTCATCGCAGGTGACCAAGGTTCGCCAGTTCATGTGTGTTCTTTGGACTTTGCGCCAGCGCCAAGCCAGCGGGAACGTCAATCGCGGGTGAGGCGCTGACGCAAATTGACCAACATCGCCGCTGTGGCGCCCCAAATCAGGTGAGGACCGTAGCGGAACTGGTAATAGTGTCTCATTGCGCCGCGATAGTCAGCCTGACGGCGTTCGCAGTTTGCCGGATCGAGTAGAAAACCGAGCGGGACTTCGAAGGCTTCAGCGACTTCATGCGGATCGGGCACCGCCTGATAGCCGGCGTCCAAGCGCGCCAACAGCGGCAACACTCGAAATCCGGTGATGGTGTCGTAGGGGTCAAGAAAGCCCAAGGGTTGCAGCAAATCACTGGCGATGGCGACTTCTTCCGCCGTCTCACGCAGAGCGGCTGCGACCGGACCGGCATCACCGGCATCGATGCGACCGCCAGGGAAGCTGACTTGTCCCGCGTGGTTGCTGAGATGTTCGGTGCGGCGTGTGAGCAGCACGTAATCGCCATCGGCACGAGTGACCACCGCAATCATTACCGCAGCGGGCGTGCGCTGCACTGACGCCGGCAACAAATCGGCAAGCTCATCCGTGTTCCATGCAGGACCGCTGGGCGGCGCGTCGACGGGGAACAGACGAATGCCAGCCAGCAGATCGGGAAAGTTCAGCAGCACATTCGCCATCGAAAGTCAGCGTGCTGCGGTGACTCTCACGCCGTGCGCTGCGCTTCGCGCTGGGGCAGAACGTGCAACATCAGACCCAAGCGAGCTGCGTCACTGAGCGTGCTCCATGCTGCAATCTCGTTGGCCGTGCGGTGACAGCCTTCGCACAAGCCATGGGCGTCGAGATTACAAATCCCGATACAGGGTGAGAGCACCGCTTTGGGCGGCCTTGGAGGGTCAAAAAATCCCATCGCCTGCGCTTGTCCACTCCGGCGGCGCTGTAGCCGCCGGTGTGGGCCTCAACTTATTTGACTTCGACCAGGGTGACGTCGAAAACAACCGCCTGGCTCGGTCCAATCGGGGAGCGCGGCGAATCGCCATAAGCGAGTTCCGACGGCATGAACAGTTCCCAGCGCGAGCCCGACTTCATCAGCGGCAGCGCTTCCTGCAAGCCTTTCAGCGGCGCGTCGGAAACCTTCATGGTCACCGGCTGATTGCCCTGATAGGTGCTGGCGAACTCTTGACCGGTGTACAGCGAGCCACGGAACTGCAGCTTCACTTCGCTGGTACTGGCTGGACGGCCGCCGGTGCCCTCTTCGATCACCCGGTATTGCAAGCCGCTGGGCAAGGTGACGATGCCGGGCTTGCCGCGATTGGCGGCCAGGAACTGGGTGCTCTTGGATTTGTTCTCGCCGGAAACACGGGTGAACTCGGTGCGCGCTTCATCCTGCAACTTGGTCTGCATCTGTTCCAGCGCCGCACGCATGTCGGCTTCCGCAACCACTGGTGGCTTCTTGCCATAACCGTCTTGAATGGCACGAATAACCGTGTTGACGTCCACATCAATTTTGCGGGCGGTGAAATCCTTGCCAATCTCATAGCCAATGGAATAGCTGAGCTTGCCTTTTTCGGACGTCGTGTCCTGCGCCATTGCAGCGTTGCTACCCATGATCGCGAGTAGAGCGATCGCCAAGCGAACCTTCATCGACAGCCTCCTGAGGAGTGAACAACAGATTTCGGCCATACCGGCCCGACGAAAAGACCGCGAAGCATACCGGTCGCGCGCGCTGCCCGCCAGAACCTGACAGGCGGTTCATTCATCGAAGCCCGCAACGCAGACCAGTGGCTGCCCCCCGCAAGTTCCTCACGAGCGTCGCTCGGGCAACGCTAGAATCAGGGTTCACCTTTGCCAGCTCCTCATCGAATGTCGACCTCTACCCTGCTCATCGAAACCCGTGGCGCCATCCGCCTGATCACGATCAATCGCCCGGAAAAGCTGAATGCGCTTAATCAGCAGACACTTGCCGATCTGCACAGCGCATTTGCCGACGCCGAGGCCGACACCGCAGTGCGGGTCGTTATCCTGCGCGGCGCAGGTGGCAAGGCGTTTGTGGCCGGCGCCGATATTTCCGAACTGGCCGCGCTGAGTGTGGTGCAGGTTCGCGACTTTTCCCGCTACGGCCAGCAGTTGATGAGCCGGATCGAGGCCTTGGGCAAGCCGGTGATCGCCGAGATCGGCGGCTTCGCTCTGGGCGGCGGCATGGAACTGGCGATGGCCTGCCACATGCGGATCGCCAGTGAAAAAGCGCGCTTCGGACAGCCAGAAGTCAATCTCGGCCTGACTCCCGGATTCGGTGGCACCCAGCGCTTGCTGCGCTTGGCGGGCCGCCAAGCCACGCTGGAAATGTGTCTCTTGGGCACGCCAATCGACGCGGCGCGCGCACTTGCGTTGGGCGTGGTCAACGCGGTGGTCGCTGTCGAACAATTGGAAGTTGAGGTGATGCGACGCGCCGAGCAGATGGCGGCAGCGGCACCGCTGGCGTTGCGCGGCGTTCTCGATACGGTACTGATCGGCGGCGAGTGCCCGCTGCCGATGGCATTGGATTACGAAACCCAATGTTTTGCCGTGTGCGCCGCCAGCGACGACATGCGCGAAGGCACACGCGCCTTCCTTGAACGGCGCAAGCCGGAGTTTCACGGGCGCTGAGTCCCGCTTCGCGTGCGCTTGCACTCGTTTCATGGTGGACTGACCCTGCCCGGCCACAAGGCAGAAGCCGCGTCGCGCCCCATCGTCGTATGCCCCCTGCCGGAGGTTTTGGTCGTCCCCCTGCAGCAACATGTCGGTGAGCCCGCCGAGCCAGTTGTCCATGTGGGTGACGCGGTGGTCGGTGGTCAATTGATCGGCCGTGCGGTGGGTCGCCTGAGTGCGCATGTGCATGCCCCCGCGTCCGGGGTGATTGAGGCCATCGGGTTTCACCCGCTGGCGCACCCGTCGGCGCTGCCTGCACTCTGTATCAGCATTCGTTGCGCCGTGGTCCAGCGTATGCAGACGCTGCCGGCATTGCCTGACTGGGCCGCGCTTGCCCCGGAAATACTTTTGCAACGGGTCGCCGATGCTGGCGTCGTGGGTTTAGGGGGCGCGGCTTTTCCGACCGCGGCCAAGTTGGGAGTCGACCGCCGCCTGTTGATTCTCAACGGCGCCGAATGTGAACCCTGGATCGCCTGCGACGACCGCCTGTTGCAGGAACGCGCCGCCGAAGTCATCGCGGGTGGCCGCCTGCTGCGTCGGGTGTGCGGCGCCGAACGGGTGATCTTGGCAATCGAAGACGCCATGGTCGACGCTTTGGCCGCGGCTCGGCAGGCATTGTCGGGCAACGATGAGATCGAACTGGTCGCGGTACCAACCGTGTATCCGCAGGGCGGCGAAAGGCAACTCATAAAGGTGCTGAGTGGTCGCGAAGTGCCCACTGGCGGATTACCGCGCGACATCGGTGTACTGGTGCACAACGTCGCTACGGCCGCAGCTTGTTGGCGTGCGGTCCAGTTCGGCGAACCACTGACCCGACGCGTCGTCAGCGTGACCGGACCCGGCATCGCGCAGGCAGGCAATTTCGACGTCGCTTTCGGCACGCCGATTCAGCATCTGATCGCGCAGGCGGGTGGCTACACCGACGCGGCGGCGCGCTTGCTGCATGGCGGTCCGCTGATGGGATTTGCATTGCCACACGATGAACTGCCCATTACCAAGAGCAGCAACTGCATTCTGCTGCTGACTGCCAACGAATTGCGCAACACAACCACCGAGTTGCCCTGCATCCGCTGTGGGGACTGTGCGGAGGTTTGCCCAGCACACCTGTTGCCGCAGCAATTACTGGCTTTCTCGCGCTCGGGTCAGTGGGATCGGTTGCGCCAACACGGCCTTGCCGATTGCATCGAATGCGGTTGCTGCGACCTGGTTTGCCCCAGTCACATTCCCTTGGTCGAACAGTATCGCCAAGCCAAGTCGACGCTGCGAATTCGCGACGACGAAGCACTGTTTGCGGCGGCCGCCAAGCAGCGCTATACGGCGCGCGCTTTGCGCATGCAGCGCGATGCGGATGATCGAGCGCTGCGCCAAGCCGGACAGAAAGATGCGACGTCGGCCACGTCCGTGCAAGCGGCCATTGAACGCGCCAAGGCCAAGCAAACGTTGGATGCGGACCGACTGAATCTGCGGCCATGAGAACCTTCGAGACCAGCAGCGCGCCGCACCTGCCGCCGCGTCGCAGCGTG
>JBBQQV010000109.1:0-8370 GCA_038215505.1 Lysobacterales bacterium | reverse complement strand
GAAGCCATCGAAATCGCCAAACGCTTTGGTGCCGATCATGGGCACGGCTATGTGAATGGTGTGTTGGACAAGGCCTGTGCCGCCTGGCGCAGCGTAGAGGTTGACGCGGCGCGTCGGCGCTAATCGGTCTGGGTTGGGGGTTCAGTCGGCATGGCCGAATTTGATCTGATCGAGCGCATCCGGCTGCGCGCCGGCGGTCGCAGTGATGTGCTGTTGGGCATCGGGGATGACGCTGCGCTGCTCATGCCGCCGGCCAATCAGCTGCTGGCAGTCAGCACCGATGTGCTCAATGAAGGCGTGCATTTCCGCGCTTCCGATGCGCCATTTGATATCGGTTGGAAGGCACTCGCCGTGAACCTGAGCGACTTGGCGGCGATGGGTGCCGAGCCCGCGTGGGCTTTGTTGACATTGGCTTTGCCGGAAGCCGAAGAAGCGTGGCTGGATCGTTTCATTGATGGCTTCCTGACCTTGGCGACCGGCCACGGCGTTGCCTTGGTTGGCGGCGACACCACGCGCGGTGCGTTGTCGGTTGGGGTGACCGTGCATGGTTTTGTGCCGCCCCCCCTTGCGCTACGCAGAAGTGGCGCAAAGGTGGGCGATGACTTGTGGGTGACCGGCACGCTGGGGGATGCGGCGGCTGGCTTAGCGGATTCCTCACGCCCTGATCTGGCCGCGCGGCTGTACCGACCGACGCCACGAGTCGCTGCAGGCTTGGCCCTGCGCGGCTTAGCCTCGGCGTGCATCGATATTTCGGATGGTTTGTTCGCCGATCTCGGTCACCTGCTGCGCGCCAGCAACTGTGGCGCGACCTTACAACTGGCCTCGCTGCCGACCTCGCCGGCTTTGGCGAGGATGTGTGCAGGACCGGATCGCTGGCTGTATCAATGCGCCGGAGGCGATGATTACGAACTGTGTTTCAGTGCGCCGCCATCCCATCGCGAACAGATCGGCAAGGCATTGGCGTTAACGGGCACGCCAGCCGGGGTGATTGGTCGCATGGATGCCACACCGGGATTGCGCGCGGTAGCGCCAGATGGTCGACACTGGCAACGGCCGCGCTCCGGCTACCAGCATTTCGAAGGAATGTAGGGATGATCCTAGAAGCT
The DNA here is from genome assembly GCA_038215505.1 of Lysobacterales bacterium. Classification (GTDB taxonomy): domain Bacteria; phylum Pseudomonadota; class Gammaproteobacteria; order Xanthomonadales; family Xanthomonadaceae; genus JANNWF01. The sequence continues at coordinate 7,264 of JBBQQV010000109.1, read as the reverse complement.
GCAGTTGACCGCTTCCATAACTCGAATAGTCCTAGGCGCGCCTCGGTTTTCGGACTTCGTTCGACTCGACCGTATGCTGTGGGCCGCAACGCACCCGCTTGCACGATTGCGCGGCCGTCTGCCTTTCTCTTTCGCTTGCTGCGCGAGCCGCCTACGCTTCCGCTCGGTCCTCGTTGCAGGTGTGCCTCATCTCTTCGCGCCAGCCGGCCTCGCAAACGCACACGCGGGTGCGCCCAACTGAGGCTTTTAGGATGACCCAGCTCACTCCCGCGTTGCGCCGCTCGCCGGCATTCTGGTTGGCGTCGGGATTTGGCTGTGGCTTGGCGCCCAAAGCACCTGGCACTGTCGGCACCTTAGTCGCAGTGATTCCCTGGCTGTTCTTTCAACAGCTGCCGCTGCCAATTTATTTGGGGATAGTGCTGGCCACGTTTGGCCTCGGCGTGTGGGCCGCGCAGCGGGTCATTCAACTCATCGAAAAAGAAGATCCCGGGGTCATTGTCATCGACGAATTCGTTGGTCTTTGGATAGCCCTGGTCGCACTACCCGCCGGCTTGCCGTGGCTGTTGGCAGGTGTGCTGCTGTTTCGTCTGTTTGACGTCAGCAAGCCGTGGCCGGTGTCTTGGGCAGATCGCAAACTGCACGGCGGTTTCGGTGCCATGCTGGATGACGCACTGGCCGGGCTCTACGCCTTGCTGATGATCCAGTCGGTGGCGTGGCTGCTGCCGCGCTGGGGATTTTGAGGTTCTCAGCTCCGCACCGGTTAGCGGGTTAGACCCGTGTGGGAGTGGCGGAACCCGCGAATTTTTTGCCTCGTGGCGATGCTTTCGCGGCTTCCGCCGCTCCCACACCAGCGCTGACTTGGGCCGGGCCCTAGGGTTCTTCTTTTCGGTGGCATGGCTGCTGCCGCGCTGGGGATTTTGAGGTTCCCCGCTCCGCATCGGTTCGCGGATTAGACCCGCGTGGGAGCGGCGGAAGCCGCGAAGTTTTTTGCCTCGCGGTGATGCTTTCGCGGTTTCCGCCGCTCCCACCACAGCGCTGACTTGGGCCAGGCCCTCAGGTTCTTCTTTTCGGTGGTATGGCTGCTGCCGCGCTGGGGGTTTTCAGGTTCCCAGCTCCGCATCGGTTAGCGGATTAGACCCGCTCCCACAACAGCGCTGTCTTGGGCCAAGCCCGTTTACTCACTCGCATTCAGCGCATCACTGGCACACTCCGTCGGCCGGCTGCCGACCAGCAAACGGGTGATCGGTTTGGTCTGGTCCACGCCGCCCACCACATAGCGGAAGGTGCCATTGGCGCCGTCGCTAAACCGCAGGGTGACGCTGCCCACGTTGTCGCTGCCGACGCTTGGCGGTTGCCCATTGATCATCGAGAACGGGGTGCCGTTGCGTTGCCGGAACAGCGAGCCGGTGAAGCTGCCATCGGTTTGTTTGCTGGTGGCCAACACCAGGAATATGGCTTCGCCATCGACGTCGTAGGTATACCAGGCACCGAACAGGTTGCTGTCGATCTGGAACAAGGTCAGGCCCCAGCCGGCGTTGGGGTTGGTGCCGGTCCACAGGTCGCTGACATTGCCGGCCGAGGTGCGGCTGGCGTCCGGGGTCGCCGCGCAGCTGAAGGTACGTGCGCCGAACGGGAAGCGGGTCATGCGCTTGCTTTGAGTGACTCCACTCACCGTGTAAGCGAACTCCAGCACGTCGTCGCCGAGGAAGCGGAACGTGGCCGAGCCGATCGTTTGCGTATTGCTGGTGGCGGGTCCGCTGATCTGATCAAAGCGCACGCCGGACAAGCGTTGCAGATCGCCGCGGAAGCTGCCGTCGGCTTGTGGAAAAGCGCCGGGCACAAAGAACCAGGTCGGCTCGCCGTCCGTGTCGTAGGTAAACCACGCCGGCACGATGACGTTGCCCTGGTCAAAAATCGACAGGCCCCAACCACTTTCCGCATCCAGCCACCAGGTGGCCGAACGCGTCGTCGGTGCGCTGACGTTGACGCGCTCAACCACACCGCCGGTCAGGCCATTTAACCCGAATGCGGTCGAGGCACTCTCGAAGAGCACACGACTGCCATCGAAATTGAGCGACGGCGCCAAGCTGTCGGCGGAGGTTTCCGCGCCACTGTTGCCGCGCGACAGACGATTCAAGTCACCGCTTATGAGGTCGACGGTGTGCACGTCGAGGCGGTCGTTGTTGTCGGCAAAGGTCAGATCGAGATCTGCAGACGCCGAAACAAACGCCAGTTGCGTGCCATCGCCCGACAGACTTGGCGCTGATGAAGCGCCGCTGCCTTCGCCGCCGGTCACTGTATCGCTGGCGCGGCTCAGCGTCGTGCTGCCGGCTTGCCACACGTAGATGTCGCTGACGCCATTGCTGTCATCGGTGGACAAGGGCTGATCGCTGGCAAAGGCCACGGTCTGGCCACTCGCGGCAATGCTGGGGCTGCTGCTGCCAGTGCTGCCGCAACTCGCGGCTGGCGTCGTGGCGGGCGGTGCCACCACCGAAGCAATGCCGGTTAGCAGATCGCGCAAAACCACCGAACTGCTGGTAGCAGCAGGGCAGGGCGAAGGAGTGGCTGCCAAGGTGTTCTTGGCCGTGGTCGAGTAGGCGAGATAGCGGCCGTCGGCCGAGAGTTGCGGCTGACTGGCGACGCCGTCGCTATTGGTGGTCGAAGCGCTGCCATTGGCATTGATCGATTTGCAGGAAATGCAGACCGGGGTGCCAACTTGCGGATTGCCGGCGACCATGGTGATGGGTGCGGTGAACACATTGGGTTGGCTGGGAGAGCCGGCGGCACCGGCCATCGCGACAAAGGTAATCGTCGTCGCACTCGCTGAGATCTGCGGCTGCGTACCGGTGCCGGTTGGCATCGCGGGTGCCACCATCACGGTGGTGCCGGTGAGCATGTTGCGCAACAGCACTGAGGAACCGCTGGTCTTGCGGCGCAGTTCGGTAGCCTTGCTCGACTCGCCGCGCAGCTTGCCGGCGGCGGCCGTGCCAGTGACAAACGCCACCAACTGGCCGTTGGCCGAGACCGTTGGCTCAAGCGAGTCACCGCCGATCTGGGTGCCAGCGTTGTCAAGACTGACGCGCTCGATGCGGCCGCTTTCGCGATCACGACGGAAAATGTCGGTACCGTTGTTGGTGTCGCTGCCAATCAGGTTGGATGCGCGCGACTGGAACACCAGAAAGCGACCGCTGGCGTCACTCTTGGCTGCTCCGCTGGCGGCGTTGGCGGCTGCCGCGATGGCCATGACCCGCCGACCTTCGGCTCTCACCACGACGCGCGTTGGCACTGGCCGACCATAACTGCTGCCGTCGCCCAACTGGCCGAAGGTATTTTCACCCCAGCATTGCGCACTACCGGCGACCACGGCGCAGGTCTGACCGCCAAAGCCTGCGTCGATGTTGCTGACGTTGCGGGTGAGTCCGGCGACCGGTGTCGGCACACCACGCGAGAGTTTGCTGTTGTCACCAATCGCCCCAGCATTGTTGTCGCCCCAGCAGCGCATGCTGGAATTGGCGAGGCGCACGCAGGTGTGGAAGCCGCCCAGCGAAATGTCGACGACGTCGCGGGTCAAGCTGGGCACCGGGCCGGGAACCGCGCGATCAGTGGGCGACTCATCGCCCAACAAACGACCAAAAAAACTCGCCCCCCAACACGACACCGCGCCGGCGGTATTCACCGCACACGTGTGCGATTCGCCAGCGCCCATCTTGGCCACGCCACTGCTCAATCCCACCACGTCGACCGGCACAGTGCGGTTGGTGGTTGAGCCGTCACCCAATTGACCCGCATTGTTCAAGCCCCAGCACTTCATTGCGCCTGCCGCGGTCACTGCACAATTGTGGAAAAAGCCGACGGCCAACTGGCGCACACCGTTGCCCAAGCCAGTCACCGGCACAGCGCTCAGCGAAGCCGTCGTGCTGCCATTGCCAAGCTGACCATGGCTGTTGTCGCCCCAACAGCGCACCTCGCCGTTCTCACGCAAAGCGCAACCGTGCTGGCGGCCCTGTGCCAGAAACGCCACCGGTGCATCCAACCCCAGCACAGCTACCGGCGTGCTGCGGTTGAGCATGCTGCCGTCGCCCAAGCGACCGTCAAAGTTGGCGCCCCAACAACGCGCATTGCGATCGGCCAACACCACGCAATTGTGATCGTGGCCCACCGCCAATTGACGTACGCCGGAGGTGAGCCCCACCACGTCATCCGCAATCAGATGTGAGGTCTGACCACCGTCGCCCAGCTGGTTCTGATCGTTGCTGCCCCAGCATTTGACGCGGCCACCGGCGAGCAGCGCGCAGCCATGGAAGCTGCCTGCCCCTACCGCCAATACACCGCTGTTCAAGGTGGATACTTGGGTAGGAACCAGCCGCTCGCTGCTTCGATCAATGCCCAGTTGGCCATCGTTGTTGCGACCCCAGCATTGCGCACCCCCACGGCTCGTCACCGCGCAGCTATGGTCACCGCCGGTGCCGATGGAGACGACGCCCGGATCGAGATTAATTGTCGCTTCGGCTGCAAAACTGTCGCCCAAGCCGCCGTTGCCAAATTGGCCAAGTGAGTTGGTGCCAAGACAGCGTATCGCGCCCGTGCTGTTCAACGCGCAGGTATGAAAGACGCCAGAGTCGATTGCGATCCAGCCACTTTCCAAACCGGGAAACGGCCGCGGAGTGGTCGAGCCGCCTTCGCCGGTGTCGTTGGGGTATAGCAACTGTGTGCCCCAACAACTGACCGCGCCAACGGTCGTCACCGCGCAGGTGTGCCGCGCCGCAGCGCCGATTGCGCGCAGGTTCTGCGGGATTTGCACCGCTGTGGGCAGGTTGCGATCAATCAACGTGCCATCGCCCAGCATGCCAAGGTCGTTTCGACCCCAGCAGCGAGCGCTGCCACTTTGCAACACCGCACAGCTGTGCTCGCCACCCGCATCCAAACTCGCCGCCGCGCCGCCTAGGTTGACGACCGCGACAGCCGTGGCCTCAAACTCGGAGGTCCGGCCAATGCCCAATTGTCCGCGCTCGTTCGCGCCCCAGCAGCCCACGGCGCCGATGGCATTGCGGACGCAGGTATGCATGCCGCCTGCGGTGATTTCGACCGCGTCGGCAATCCCCAGCACCGCAAGCGGAACGACCTCGTTTTCGAAGGTGCGTTGGCCGCTACCAAGTTGGCCAGATATGTTCCAGCCCCAGCAGCGGACTCCACCCGAGCTGAGCACGGCGCAGGTATGGTAGTAACCCGCTGCGATCGCACGCACCCCGCTGGAGAGACCAATGACCGGCACTGGCGTCTCGCGCAGGGTCAGCGTGGCATTGCCCGTTCCCAACTCGCCGTGCTCGTTGCTACCCCAGCAAGCCACCGCGCCACGCCGGTAAAGAACACACGAGTGGGCCTCCCCGGCAACGACTTGCACGGCTCCATCCAGCGGCGCGGGCGCGGCACCTTCAACCAGCGTCGGACTCAAGCAGAGGACAGACGCAGCCAGCAGGACGATCAAACGCAAGCCAGACATTGGCAGAACCTCGCAGACCAGAAGCCAACGGACATATTAGCCCCGTCGACCCGATATCAGGTTAAACGCCCGCCCGCTGCGCGCGCGCGCGGGTTGCAACGTTGAGCTTGTGGAGAATCAAGTCCGGCGGCGAAACGGCCGGTGCAACAGTCTCCCGAATGCCCGTTTGATTGCGGCCTGGAATGGCAGAAGTGCGCACGCCACTGGAGACCGCACAACCGCCATGCGATCCTGTCGCCGCCAACGGGTGCGTCAGTCAGGCGGCTCTTGTCTCCGACCTCTTCTATTTTGACCAGCGCTCAATCTGATCTCTGCCACTCCCTTGAAACGATTGAAACGTCTGCTTCGCGCCTGGAGGCGCTATTTACCGATGTCGCGTAATGCTGCCCATCCCGACGGCCACTTTTACTCACCGGTGGTTGATCCCGATGACCTCGTCGCTCGCGAAGCTGAGCTTTGGCCTGCCAATCCCGTCGTGCTCGGCATCGACTTCGACGATCATTCGCACCTGCAGGTCCTGCAAGCGTTGTACCCGCGTCACATCGGCAACTACGACTATCCCGAGCTCGCGCCGGCCGGTGACGAAACCTTGCGCGGTTTCTACACGCAGAACTCGCAATTCAGTTGGCTGGACTCACGCTCACTGTTCGTCCTCTTGTGCGAATGGCGGCCGCGCCGAATTATCGAAGTGGGCTCGGGTTATTCGTCTTTGTTGATGGCCGACGTCAACCAGCGCTTTCTCGACGGCGGCTGCGAGATCAGCTGCATCGAGCCCTATCCGCGAGCCTTTCTTACCCGTGAGCTTCCGGGCTTGACGCGGGTAGTGCAGAAAAAAGTCCAAGCCGTGCCGCTGTCCATGTTCGACTCGCTGCAGGCGGGTGACATCCTGTTCATCGACTCCTCGCACGTGGCCAAAACTGGCAGTGACGTCAACTACCTTTTGTTTGACGTGCTACCGCGACTTGCCCCCGGTGTACGCATTCACGTCCACGATATTTTTCTGCCCAACGACTACCCCAAAGAGTGGGCCATCGGTGAAAACCGCAGTTGGAACGAGCAGTACGCGCTCCGTGCATTACTCATGTATTCCACCGCGTTCAAAGTCGTATTCGGTTGCAGCTACGCCTTCGCCCGCTTCCCCAGCGAAGTGCAAAAGGCACTGGCACACCCCGCCGGCCATGCTTTTGCCGGTGGCAGCATCTGGATTGAACGGGTGTGAGATAGGCAGGCCCGATCTCCCCTCGGTCGTCATCCCGGTTTAACTCATCCCGGCCCAACGCATCCCGGCCCAACGCATCCCGGCTCAACCCATCGCCCAGCTCCCGCTCGTCATCCCGGCGCAGGCCGGGATCCACGGTCTTCGGCTAAGCCGCAGATGCGTTGAAGCCGCTGGATTCCAGCCTACGCCGGAATGGCACGCGATCATTGCGCTCAAGCAGAATGCGGTGAACGCAGCCAACACATCAAGCAACCGGCCGCCGTCTCCGACTTCTGCGAGCCACGCTTGCGTCAGCCAACCAGCAGGCGATACGCCCAATACATGGCGATCAGCATCTGCACGGCAAACGCGGCAAACCGCAAAGTGACGATGGCGTTTGCCGGTGAGGCGAGGTGGAGGCTCGATTGCACGATGCGAGCCGCGAGCAGGAGCAGGGCCAGCGGGTCAGTGACATCGGTGCGCTCAGTCACAAGCGCGACCAACATCAGGCCGCCGAATATCGGTAGGCCTTCGATGCAGTTTGCGTGGGCGCGCGCCAGACGCTG
>JBBQQV010000108.1:0-8372 GCA_038215505.1 Lysobacterales bacterium | reverse complement strand
GCTTCGACACGCTCAGCTTCGACACGCTCAGCTTCGACACGCTCAGCTTCGACACGCTCAGCTTCGACACGCTCAGCTTCGATACGCTCGGCTTCGACACGCTCGGCTTCAACGCGCTCGGCTTCGATCCGCTCGGCTTCGACACGCTCCGACTCAACGCGATCAGCTTCGACACGCCTAGCTTCGACACGCTCGGCTTCGACACGCTCGGCTTCGAGGCGCTCGGCTTCGAGGCGCTCGACATTCGCGGACTCGGCGCGCTCGTCCGCCGTGTCTGCGTGTAGCGGCAAAAGCGGCCCTTGGGGCTCTGGCAAAGTGTCGCGAAGGCCCGCAACCCGCTCGGCTAGCGCCGGGAAGGCTGGCGCACTCGGGTGATCCGCGTTCAAACCGCGAAGCAGTTGGCGCACCGCGTTTGCCGCCTCGGCGATCACTTCTTCGCCCTCACGAGACGGCGACTCGCCGCGGGCCAGCAAGCGCTTGATGTAACTCTCAAGCGGTCCGACAACCTCACCGATATGAGGCACTTCGGTCATGGCGAAGGCACCGCTCATCGTGTGCACAGCGCGCAATACTTTTTCGTTGGCCACCGTCGCCCCGCGGCCACAGGCGGCGATGTACTCGTCAAGCGTTTCCAGATGACCAGCGACTTCGGTGGTCAAAATCTCAAACAGCACGCTATCGATTACGAACGGAGTGCCCTGCGATTCCACCTCACTCGCGTGCTCCGCTTCGACCTCCAGCGCAGTGACTGGGGCTGCCGTCGCGGCCGCACCAACGCCCGAAGCGAACTCTTCAATCTCGCCCATCTCCGGCAAGGCTTCGATCACCGGCGCGACGCTAACCGGGGCAGCCTCGACCACTGGCGACAGACTTGCGACAAACACGGGTGCCACATAGGCCACTCGTTCGCCCATTGCCAGACGATCCGCGATGCTCTTGATTCCTTCAAGATCGACCCGGCGTGTTGGTTCTCCGCGCAAAGCAGTTAGTAACTCGGGAAGTACGCGGTATGCCGCGCTGACCAAGTCGATCACTTCCGGCCAAGGCTCAATCGTGCGGTCAAGCACGCGGTTAAGCATGCTTTCGACCTTCCAGCTGAATTCGCCCAAGGTCATCGCGCCAACCAGCCGACCACTTCCCTTGAGCGTGTGGAAGACCCGCCGGATTGGTTTCAGCGTCTCGACGCTACTCGGGTCCTTCTGCCAATGCGGCAACAGGTCGCCGAGATTGCTGATCTCTTCCTGCACCTCTTCGACGAAGACCTCCCGAATTTCTTCGTCGATGTCTTCGCCAGTATCCTCAAACCCGAGCATAAAGTGGCCGAGCCGATTCTCGTCGAAGTCTGTTGTGATGACTTTCGCGGAAGCGGCAGCAGTGGCATCGCCCGCACCATCACTTGGCGTGCTGAGTTCCACGATCCCTTCACCAGGGATTGCGTGCTGCAGCTCTGCATCAGCAAGCTCATCGCTCGCAAAGCCCTCAGCTGACTCGTAGCCCACTGGCGCGGGGGCTTTCTCTTCTGCCTCCGGCTCGAACGGGACCGCAGTCGTCATCGTGGCGGGAGTAACCACCTTGGCAATTGGCGCTGCCCGGTACTCAGGAATGGGCCAGTAGCCAAGACGCTCGAGGCTGACGCGGGTGGTCTCAAGAATCCGCTCGCGCCCGGAGCGTTGCTCGCGCAAGGCCTCAAGGTAATATTCCAAACTGGCAAGCACATCCGCCAGCGTGTCCATCTGCGGCCCGTTGGGAACGCGTTTTCGTTCAATCAATTCGAACGCTGTGAAGCGACGCACCGACTCGAGATAACGCGGCGGCTCGTCCAATTCCAGAATGCGCAGCGCACCCGCCACTTCTTCCAGCAGACGCGGCACATCAGCAAGTTGGGCGTGATCCCAATTGCTCTCGATGAATGCTACAAAACACTGTTTAGCTTGGGCGAAATTCGCTTGCGCCTCTTGGACCAATGCGTCCAACACCTTGCGCGACTCAGCTTGCGGCAGCGCACGCGTATCGGCAGCCTCACCGCCACGGCTGGAGGCACCCAGATGCTGTACCTGATCGTCGAGCGATGCTTCTACATACAACAGTGCACCGGCAACATCCAGCAAGGTGGCCTCGTCGGCCGCACGACCACCAGCAACGACCTGCTGCAACACCTGACGTTGTTCGTTGACCACGCGGCGCGGCACGCCCAGACCCAACATGCCCAAGGTGTCGCCAACGCGGTCCAATATTTCGATTTGCGCGCCCAGGCTAGTGGCATCTACGGTGCGGCTGCGCATATGCAAATCGAGCGCATCCTTCACTCGCAGCAGATCGTCTTTGATTGCTGCCCCCACGGTCGACAACAACGCGCGGTTGTGCCCAGTCATGCTGCCGCGCGCATGCTCCAACTCTTCGTTGGTGGGTACGAGTGCGTCGAGGTTGAAGATATGCCGCAGCTCCCCGAGTCGGCCGTGATCGGCCGGCGCATGAGCCACGTAATAGAGCAGCGCACGAGTCAGCTCGCGGGGTGGGTCGACCCGAAACCCGATTTCACCGGCGTCACACAAGCGTTTGATTTCACGCTCGACTTTACCGATCGCTTGCTTGAGTGGCGCTGACGGCTCGAATGCCCGCGCGCGCAACGCTTCAATTACGCCAGCTGCCACCCAGAACAAGCGGCGAGCTTCTTCTTCGTGGGTGATCGCGATGAGCGTGTCGCAAACGTGCGTGAGCTTACCCAGTTGCGCATCGGGATCGTTATTTCGGAACCATTGCAGCAGCGCCATCTGGAACTGCACGCGCAGCGGCTCAGCCTGGCGGCGCAACTCTGCTTCTGCGAGTGGCCGCGCGGGTCCGCGCGCGGTGGGCGGCAGCGGACGCGACAAATCCGGAGTAAACAATGCGCTTTCGACCAATGCCTGCTCGCCGCGCGCCACCCGCAACTCGTTGACCAGCGGCAGCAGGACAATCGGGATGTCCTTGTGTCCACCTTGCAGCCGCTCCAGATAGTCGGGCAACTGGACAATGCCGCGCATCAATACGGCATAGGCGTCATCGCGGTCACGCACTTGGTCGCCGAGCAGCGCGGTTGCCAACTGCTCCATCTCCTCGGTCGCCATCGCAGCGCCGTAGAGTTCGACCATTCGCAAGGTACCTTGCACCTGGTGCAAATAAGTGGCGCAGAACCGCATTTGGCTGTCGTCAGCGGGATCTTCGACGTACGCTTCAAGCGCATGCCGAGCCTGCTTGAGTGTTTCGTCGAGCTCGCCCTTGACCCAAGTCAGGGTGGTGAAGTCGATGTTGTCTTGCAACCTCATGCCCTGGTCTCTTTCGATGTGCGCAGGTACGCCAACGTCTGGCGGCCGCCTGTGCGGATGAGCTGCGGATGGGTCCAGTTGGTCACTTCGCCCGGCCCGAGTACCAACATGCCGTTGGGCCTAAGCAAGCGTGCTAAGCCGTCGAGCAATTCGCCCCGGCGTTCGCGGGCGAAGTAGATCAGGACGTTCTGGCAGTAAATGATGTCGAGCTGGCGGAGTGGAGCGCGCGCGGCGTGCAGCAGATTGACGCAGGCAAACCCCACCCGCCGCCGAAGTCGCTCGTTGATGCGGAAGTTCTCGTCACTCTCGGGCTCAATCGTGCGTTCACGGAAGTGCAGCGGAATCTCGTCCAATCGGGCCATCGGGTACAAGGCCGCTCGCGCCAGCGCTAGCGCCGGCTGACTGACGTCGGTGGCGGTGACACCAAACCTACGCGGTGGATTGCACTCGCTGAGCGCGTCATCAAGCACCATCGCCAAGGTATAAGCCTCTTCACCGGTCGAGCAACCCACCGACAATGCATGCAGCACCTGTTCGGGTGGGGATTCCTTGATCCAACGTGGCAACCAATCGTCGCGAACCAATGCGAGTGAGGGCGGATGCCGGAAAAAATGCGTCTCGTGGACTGTGAGGTGGTCAACCAGTGCTGCCCACTCCATCGCGCCGCGTGCACCGTCAAGCAGATCTTCGTAATAACTGTTGTAGTCGGAGTGGCCGGTTTCACGCATCCGGCGGCGCAAGCCGGTGACCAGAAATGGCTTGCGCTCCAGCGGCACCGTCACTCCCGTGCGCGCCTCGAGCAACCTCACCCAGCGCGCAAACTCAGCATCGCCCATCGGGGGCGGCGGAGTGGTCGCGCGGGATGCACGGCTGACGGCCATTGCCATTTTCTTAACCTGTCTCTAGGTCCTTGTCCAAAGAAATTAGCTTGGCAACTTGAAGTCGGCGACCGAGCGGCGCAGGTCGGCAGCAAGTTGCGCAAGATTGCCAATCGACTCTGCGGTCTGACTGGCACCCACCGAGGTTTGCGTGGTGATCTCTTGAATGACGTTCATGGTGGAGGAAATATTGGTTGCCGCCGCTGACTGCTGGCGTGCTGCCTCGGAGATGTTCTGAATCAAGTCGGCAAGGTCATTCGACACCTTTTCAATCTCGCCCAGCGCCAAACCGGCGTCTTCGGCGAGTCGAGCACCCGCCACCACCTCGGCGGTCGTCTGCTCCATCGACGACACCGCCTCGTTGGTGTCGGCCTGAATCGTCTGCACCAGCGTTTCGATTCGCTTGGTCGCGTTGGACGCGCGTTCCGCCAGTCGCTGCACTTCGTCGGCCACGACCGCGAATCCGCGGCCGGCTTCACCGGCGGATGCTGCTTGAATAGCAGCGTTCAACGCCAGAATGTTGGTTTGTTCGGCGATGTCGTTAATCAGTTCGACGATGGAACCAATTTCCTGTGAGCTTTCACCCAGTCGCTTGATGCGCTTGGAGGTTTCTTGAATCTGGTCGCGAATGGAGTCCATGCCTTGAATGGTCTGGCGCACCACTTCGGCACCTTTCGCGGCGATCTGCACCGAGCGTTGCGCCACGTCAGCGGATTCGGCTGAGTTTTTCGAGACCTCGTCGATGGATACCGCGATTTCGTTAATCGCAGCCGACGCGGAGGTGATCTGTTGCGCTTGTTGTTCCGCCGCTTCGGCCAAGTGCATTGCGGTGGCTTGCGTTTCTTGGGCAGCAGCGGCCACCTGCACGGCGGTCTCGTTGATGGTCGTTACGAGTGATCGCAACGCTTCAATAGCGAAGTTGATGGAGTCAGCGATGGCACCGGTGATGTCTTCGGTAACGGTTGCGCGAACAGTCAAGTCGCCTTCGGCGAGCGAGCCCATTTCGTCCAGCAGTCGCAGAATGGCCTCTTGGTTACGCTGGTTGAGCTCCGAGGACACTTGGAAGCGGCGGCGCTGATCGCGGTACAGCGTGGTCAACAAGCCACCGATACCGAGCAGCGCGACGACACCGGCCAGCGCACCAATCGGCACGCTTGGGAACCAGCGCTTACCGGGCAAAGTGCCGAAGCTGACGTTGAGGCTGCGCGCCCCTAACAGCAGGTCGTTGGAGCCTTGGAAGATCTGGTCGGACGCTTCCTTTACCTCAAACAACTCGGTAGACGCTTCGAGAATGCCTTCCACATTGGCCCGCACCTCGGAGTAAACGCCCGAAACATCACCCAGAATCTGCCGCGCTGCTGGCACCTCAACCCTGCGAATGCCTTGTTCGGCGTTTCCTTCGAGCAATCCTGCGAGCACCTGTCCAAAAATCGAGTCTTCGCGGGAGAAGCGGTCGGCGGCCGAAATAGCGCCTGCGCCACCCTGAAGAATCTGGCTGACGTATCGCAACATGCGGTCGGCGAGCACAATCTGGCGCGCGGCGATATACACCTGCGAGCTGGCGGCACCGCCATCGCTCATGGCGCGAATGACTTCGTCCATCTGCGTTTGCAGCTGCGGGATCTTTGCTGAGAAATCAGCTGCCGTTTCGGCAAGCTCAGTGACGGTGGCTTCGCTGCTCAGAATCTGGTCGGCATTCTGTTCAACGCTTTTCCATACTACGGACAACCGCTCAAGCTCCTCACCGACAACTGGGTTGTCTTTGTAGCTTGGCATGCCAACTTCCGGCGCACCTACCTGCAGTTCGGTGATCGCCACCTGGATACGATCTTTCGTCTCTCGCAAGCCAATAAATGCGTCGAAGCCGCCGGACGCCGCTTCCTGTGCGAATTTCGCAATCTGCTGGGAGAGCACCTGAATATCGGCGATTCGATTTCGCGCCTCGTTTTCATGCGCGGTGTTGCGGGCCTGGAAAAAGAAGTTCGCGCCCAGCAACGCCAGCGCGAACAACAGGATCGCGATGAAGAAGTTGATTGCGCCGCGCCGCTCGCGACCGCCACCCGCCGTAGTTGTGCTCATGTGTGCAACCTCGCCCCTTAATGAGAAATGCAGCCGCTATGCCGCGGCGGCCTGCCGAAACTCCGACGTACGCGTCAGCTGCGTCATGCTGAACACGCCATAGGTAATGTCACTCAGGCGATAAGCCTGGGAGACGAAATCCGCGTAGCGACCCTCGGTCAATGTCCCCACCTCATGCCGCTGGGAATCAACAAAGTGGCGCTGTCCTAACAATTCATCGACGAGCACCGCGACGTTGCCGCCGCTTTGCTTGACGACCAGCGCTCGCTGGTTTTGATGCAACACCGTACGTTGCCCTTCGAGGAACTGCTTGAGGTCGACCACCGGCAATAAATTACCGCGCACATTGGCGATGCCCAACAGCCACGGCAGCCCGCCGGGAATGCTGGTCATTGCGGGCACGGTGATGATCTCGACCACTTCACCGAATGACGAAGCAAGCCGCCGATTGCCGAGACGAAAACACACGCCTCGCCATAGCCCAGGCGCATCAATCTGCTCGGGAGTACCTGGCTGATGGGCGAGACTGCGACGCTCGTAATCATTGAGCACATCAAATGGGTTGATGGTCGCCGAATTGATCGTTTGATCTGCCATCGACTTAGCTCACACCGGGTGGCAGCAAGGCGCGAATGCGGTCAATCAGGGCGCGCTCGCTGGGTGGCTTGACCAAGTAGTCTTTGGCGCCTTGGCGCATACCCCAGACCCGATCCGTTTCCATATTCTTGGTGCTGACGATGATGACCGGAATGTGTTGAGTCGCGGGATCGCGTGACAGCGCCCGGGTGGCCTGAAAACCGTTCATGCCGGGCATGATCACATCCATCAGGACCAAGTCAGGCAGCTCGCGCTTGGCCATCTCAACGCCGTCTTCAGCGGTGCCGGCGGTCAGCACGGAATGACCATTACGCTCCAACACCGTCGTGAAAACACGGGTGTCAGTCGGCGAATCGTCGACGATAAGAATACGTGCCATGGCCCCCCAGCCTCCCCTTGACTTATGCGCGATCAGTAAATCGTCTAACCGTTCCCAACAGTTCGTCGCGAGTGAAGGGCTTGGTCAGATACTCCTCGGAGCCGACGATGCGGCCCTTGGCTTTATCGAACAGCCCGTCCTTCGACGACAACATGATCACCGGCGTTTTCCGAAACAGCTGGTGATTCTTTATCAGAGCGCAGGTCTGATAGCCATCGAGACGCGGCATCATGATGTCAACAAAGATGATATTGGGATGGTAGTCGGCAATTTTTGCCAACGCCTCGAACCCATCGGTCGCTGTGATGACATCGCACCCTTCCTTTTTCAGAAGGGTCTCTGCTGTGCGGCGAATGGTCTTCGAATCGTCGATGACCATCACCTTGAGCCCAGCCAGGCTAGTCGAGCTCTCTTTGTCTTCCATCCCGCCTCCCCAGCCGTTCTTGCGGACCAGTTTTATCCACTGGCGCTTACTCGTTATATCTCAGCGTTGACATACGCTGTCAAGCCGCTAAATACCCGGTGCTAGTATAGCCCCGCCTGGCAGCGCTTCTGCGTTGCGCAAATCTGCTCATCCAACGATATATCGGACCCGATGCCCCTAGACATCGCCGTGGTGATGGACCCTATCGGCTCCATCTCGACCAAAAAAGACTCCACCTTCGCGATGTTGCTTGAAGGTGAAGCGCGTGGCCACCGCATGCACTATGCGCTTCCCGGCAGCTTGGGTGTTAGCGATGGACTTGCGATCGCGCGATTGGCGCCAATTTCGGTGCGTGACCAAGCGCAAGACTGGTTCACGCTTGGCACAGCGCTGCTCCGGCCGCTTGCCGATATGCGCGCCGTGTTGATGCGCCGCGACCCGCCGGTCGACTCGGAATACATCCACGACACGCAGGTACTGAGCTTGGCCATGACCCAAGGCGTGCGCGTCGTAAATGACCCGCAAGGCCTGCGCGACATGAACGAGAAGCTGTTCGCGCTTAATTTTCCAGCGTTGTGCCCACCCACGCGGGTGAGTCGGCGTAGCGCGGACCTGCTGGAGTTTGTCGAGTTTCACGGCGACTGCGTGCTGAAGCCGCTCGACGGTATGGGCGGCCGCTCAATTTTCCGGGCGCGCGCTGGTGACGACAATCT
>JBBQQV010000107.1:0-8383 GCA_038215505.1 Lysobacterales bacterium | reverse complement strand
TGGAAGTGCTGTCGCGCTTCAAATCGCCGAAAGAAGTCAAAGCGGTGCTGGCACATATGGCCGATGGCCGCATTGATGTGGTGGTCGGCACCCATCGCCTGCTGCAAGGCGACGCCAAGTTCAAAGACCTGGGGCTGGTCGTCGTCGACGAAGAGCAGCGCTTTGGCGTGCGTCAGAAAGAAGCATTGAAGGCGCTGCGCGCCGAAGTCCATTTGCTCACCCTCACCGCTACCCCGATTCCGCGCACGCTGAACATGGCGATGGCGGGTCTGCGCGAACTGTCGATCATCGGCACGCCGCCGGCGCATCGTTTGGCCGTGCAGACGTTTGTCTGTCAGTGGGATGGTGCGCAGCTGCGGGAAGCCTTTCAACGCGAGCTGGCACGCGGCGGGCAGGTGTACTTCCTGCACAACGAGGTCGACAGCATCGAGCGCATGGGCCGCGAGTTGGCCGAACTGGTGCCCGAGGCGCGCATCCGCATCGCGCATGGGCAAATGCCCGAACGCGAGCTGGAAAGCGTGATGCTCGACTTCCATCGGCAGCGCTTCAATGTCCTGTTGTGCACCACCATCATTGAGTCGGGCATCGACATTCCCACCGCCAACACCATCATCATTCATCGCGCGGATCGCTTTGGCCTGGCGCAGTTGCATCAGCTGCGCGGCCGCGTCGGCCGCAGCCATCATCGCGCCTATGCGTATCTGGTGGTGCCCGATAAAAAATCGCTGAGCGGCGATGCCGCCAAACGGCTTGAAGCCATCGCTGCATTGGATGAGCTGGGTGCGGGCTTCACTTTGGCCACTCACGATCTGGAAATTCGCGGTGCCGGTGAGCTGTTGGGCGAAGAACAAAGTGGACAGATTTGCGAAGTTGGTTTCAGCCTCTACACCGACCTGTTGGAGCGCGCAGTGCGCTCGATCAAACAGGGCAAGCTGCCTGATACCGATGGTGCCGATCGCCATGGCGCTGAGGTGGAACTGCACATTCCCGCGTTGATTCCTGACGACTATCTGCCCGACGTGCACGCGCGCTTGACCCTTTACAAACGCATCGCCAGCGCGACTACCGACGATGCGCTGCGCGAGCTGCAAGTGGAGATGATTGATCGCTTTGGGCTGCTGCCAGATCCGGTCAAGCATCTGTTCGCCGTGGCCGAATTGAAACAACGCGCCACTGCACTCGGCATTCGCAAATTGGATCTTGGCGAAGCCGGTGGTCGCATCACCTTCACCCCCAAACCACTCGTCGAACCCATGACCATCATCAAGCTGATCCAAGGCCAGCCCAAAGTGTTCACCTTGGATGGTCAGGACAAGTTGAAAGTGCGTATGCCAATGCCAGGCGCGGTGGAGCGCTTGCGTGCCGCACGTGATTTGCTGGGCATGTTGCGGACGGCGTAGATGAGCCAATAAGCCAGCCAATAAGCCAGCCAAAAAATCACCCAGTCACACGTGCGGCCGCTGGGCACTCTTTGGCCGCTTAAATCGGAGTGGATTTTTACCTATGTTGCACAAACGCGCCGCCATTGCTGCCTGCATGTTGATCGTGATCGCGCTGGCCTTTCTTGGCGGCGTGAAGTTCCAGCAACCCGATTCGGCGATGACCATCGAGCGGCCATCGAAAGACAACCCGGAGGTTGACAAGCAGCTTGCGGAAGTCGACGACCTCAATACCGATCAGGACTGGGAGCCGATGCAGGCCGAATCGACGCTGGCGGCGGCGATAGGCTCCTGGCCACCGCTGCCCCCCTTGCACAGCAAGGTGGCCGACGTGTTTGACGAACTCGCCGAGCGCGGCAAGCGCGGTGATGCGGATGCCGCGTGTCGATTGGCGGCCGAGCTGACGCGTTGCGGTGCCGCCCATCTCAGCCGCAGCTTCGCCAACGACGCCGAAACTGATTTGGCGCGCCGGCAGTCATCCCCCGTTCAAGCCATCACCCAGATCGCACGCGCGCAGCAGTTCAGCGAATCCATTGGCAAAGGGTGCGAGGGACTTAGCGAGGAACAGTTTGCGAGCGCCTTTGACTGGCAGAGGCAGGCGGCGTTGCTTGATCCTTCCTTGCGCATGGCCTTGGTGTTGCAACCAGCGCTGGACCGACGCAACTTCCTGAGCGAGTTGGAGCGCTGGACGGAGTATCGCCGCTTGGCCTTGCCGTGGCTGCAAGAAGCCGCGCGAGCTGGCGATGCCAGTGCGATCATCGCGTTGGCGCGGATATACGGCGACCATCGAGCGCACGTGCTGCTGCCGCCGCAGTTCCGTATTCGCGACGACGAGCGCTTTGTGCAATTCGCCAATCTGATGGATCGATATGGTGTCGGTCTGGATGTGGTTCGCAACGCCGCTGCGGAAGCGCGAGCGCGACTCTCGCCCGAACGCGCCATGCTCGCCGACAAGCGCGCAGACGCCATGTTCAACCCCGATGTGCAAGCACTCGACGCCGATGCGGCAGACAAGGCACACGGAGCAAGTTTGCGCTCGGATCTCAAGCCAGAACGGTGCGGCGATGTCGGCAAGCTTCACGAAGTGAAAATGGGGCACTGAGGGTCACCCGGACGGGTGGTGGGCGCAGCGAATCAGCGCTCGCCCAGCAATCGAAATCCCACCTCATCGAAGCCGCGATCCGCCTCGCGGGCCTGCTCGCCGTCGCCTGCCTGGTTTGCATCCTTGGACCCAGCAAACGCAATGCGTCGTTTGCAGCCGCGGCCATCGGCGCAGTCGTTGGTCCACTCGGCAATGCTACTGACACGGGTGGTCGCCTTCCGCTCAGCAAGGCTGGGCAGGCGCCACGTGCGACCGTCGAGCTTGCTGCGCCAGCTCGCATAGGCCTGCGCATCAGCAAAACTGATGCACACCACCGGCGAGGCATCGGATTGGACAAACCCAGGCTCCCGCCAGTTGCGCTTGTCCAGCAATTGCAAGGGCGACAAACGGGCGCGGCAGCGACTGCTCGCGCGGCCGGTCGCGTCGACAAACGCCCGGTACTCCGCCACGCTCACCGGCCGTGAGTTCAATCCAGCCGCCTTCGGCAATGGCTGCCGAGGGATCGCATCCGGCGTTCGCAGCACGGCGGTCGCGGCGGTCGATAGACGTACCACTAGTGCGTTGGCCGCGACGGAATCGAGCCCGTAATCCACGTAGTGCGCCAGCGCTTGCTGAGCACGCGCAAGGTCAGCGGTGGCGACGGCTTGAGCAACTTCTGCATCGAACGCCCGTTGCGCGGCATCCAACACGGTTTGGCGTCCGGACTGACCCAGCGTTCCCAAACCTTCCGCAAGCAACTCGGCCTGCTGGAAGCGCTCGCGCACGCTGTCCCAGTCGCTGGCCGCGACCGCACCGCTCACCTGCTGCGCCAAGCCTTCAAACACGCGTTGCACGCCATTGATGGCATCCGCCCGGCCAGGTTGCTGGCGCAGAATCTTGAGATAGCTTTCGGCGGCATTGGCGCCGCTCGGCGCGACCAAGGCGCCTGCACTCAGCTGTGCATTGGCGGTCGCCAATAGCGCGGCTTGCGCATCAGCGACCTCGCGACTGGCAAGCTCCGCTTGCGCCGCCGACTGCAGATAGTTGAATACCAGAACGCCTGTGAGCACCAGTGCGGCGGCTAGTCCAGACCATGCAGCCCAACCCAGCTTGGAGAGCCCACCTGCTGAACCGCCAGACGTTGGCGGTTGGATCGTCTGCTCGACGCGGGTCAATTCATCCAACATCGCATCAGCGTCCGCGAAACGCTGTTCGGGCCGCTTGGCCAATGCGTGATCGAGCCAGCCTTGCCAAGCGCGCTGTGCGGGTGGCAGTCGGGGGGGCTCGTCCTGGGCATGCATCAGCGCGAGGCTCAACTCGTCTTCGGAATCGAAGGGCAGTTGGCCAGTGAGCATCTGATAGGCCAGCACCCCCACGCTGTAGAGATCTGCACGACCGTCCATGACTTCGCCGCGCGCCTGCTCGGGTGCCATGTAGCCACTGGATCCCAGCGCCATGCCTTCGCGAGTGATCCGTGGCGCGGATCGGCGGCGACCGATCGCAATGCCGAAATCGGCAAGCCGAGGGCGGCCGCCAGTATCAAACAACACGTTTTCCGGTTTGACATCGCGATGCACAACGCCGTGCACGTGCGCATGGCCGAGCGCCTGTAGCAGCACCCGCAGGATAGTGATGATCGCTTGCGGGTCGTTACGCAGGTCACGGCTGGCGAGATCACCGCCGGCCAGATGCGGCATCACGTAATAGAGCTGACCGTTGTGCAGGCGACCGACTTCGTGGATGCCGACGATGCCCGGATGCTCGAGGCGCGCGATGGTTCGCGCCTCGCGCTCGAAACGCGCTCCCTGGCTTGGATTATCGATGGCTTCGGCAGCCAACACTTTGATGGCCACTTGCCGATCCAGCGACAACTGGCGTGCGAGATAGACCGTCGCCATGCCGCCACGGCCAATCCTCCCCTCGATGGCATAGCCGTCGATGAGCGGCAACGGCTCGCTTGCAATCGGCGGAGCTGCTGCGTCGGTCTCAGTCATGAAAAAGCTGGGCTAGCTCTGAACTGCCAAGCGGAACCGCTCATTGGCTTGAGGCTCAATCGCCAGCGTTACTTTTACCGCCCACTTACTTCTGCTTCCAGGTTGCGGCTGCATCTTGATACCACCAGCCTGCACGGGCACTGGCAATCCATTGGCGGGCGAAAGTTTCGCGAATTTGCGCCTCCCATTGTGGCTGCCCATTGGCCACTGCAATTTCGCGATAGACGGCGGTGCGATCACGGTTGTCGTCTGCGATTGCCTGGTTGAAGGTCGCCCGTTCGCGCAACCCGACTTTGCCTGCATCGCGGAGTACCAGCAATCCGTCACCGCCGAAGCCGACTGCACCACTCTCAAAGCCCGCCTCCAATTGGCTCTTGAAGCGCTCGGCCATGCGTTCTTGAATTGCAATGATCGCCGGTGTACGGATCGAAATATCCGCCTCCTGTGCGTGCGCATCGGCGATAAAAAAGCTCAACAAGCCGAGGCCTGGCGAGGACGGTTGTTTGGCCGGCGGCGCGTCGGCAGGCGGTGTCGAGGTGGCCGGCTCACCGATCACTTTTTCGACAAACTCACGTGCCGCTTGCTCGGCTTCGGCGGCCGGAAAATACACGTTGATGGTGACGCAGGCCGATAGAACCAGGCCAAGGCTGAGCAGGGCAATCATCCGCTGGCGCATAACAACTCCGAGGTGGGTGGAAACAAGTGTGGATCAGTCATTCAATGCGCAGCGCCTCGCCAGCGCTGACCGCCTGCAAGCGCGCCACCAGCACTGGCCAATCCACTTCGCGAGCAAATCCGTTGACGGTGATACGGGGAAGTCCCGACCCTTCAACCACAGTGTAGCCAGCCGCCGCTGAACTCGCCGCCTTGTCGCCGCCGGCGTCGATGCCGCTCATGGTGCAGACATTGTTGGCGAGCCGACAGCCAATGCCTATCCGGCGGTAGCCAAAGCTGTCAAACACGCGCAATGCCGAACTCTGCAGACCACCCACCAGGCCACCGCCCACCCGCGAAAGATCGTTAACCGCGCGCTGGCTGATGCGCCGCCTGACACCCTTGCGCGCGACTGTGACGAAGCGTGCGTCAAACGCTGCCGGCTGCCAGTCGAGCAAACGCAAATTGGCGATGTCGCCATCCAAACGGCCAGTGATTTCGCCGAACCCGAAGGCGGCAGTCAGCGGTTGCAGGTCGAGGTCGCGCAACACAACGTTGGCGCTCAAGGTCGGCGCGATGCCGAATGGGCGCTCAAGCGCAAGCGCGTCGATGCTCACGCGGCCATCGAACACATCAACCTGCAGGCCACCGGCAAAGTCCAACCGCCCTTGCGAGTACTTCGCACTGGGAATTTGTCCGCTGAGGCTGCCACTGAATGCCGGCCAACCAAACTGCGCGCTCAGCTTTGCCATGTCCAACCCCTGCAATTGCAAGCCCACATCCACCTGCGACAGCTGATCGCGTGGCGACCATCGAGCATGGCTGAGCGTCAGGCTGCCGGCGAACACGCTCACTTGCAGAGGCTGGGCCAGTTTGAGAGTTGACTCGAGGCTTTGCAGATGGACCTCCGCGGCTCCCAGCGGAATTCCGAACAATTCAGCGCTGCTCCATTCGAACTGGCTTGTCTGCGTTGCGGTGCCGCTGGCAAAACGTGCGGCACCGGCCAATCCACCGAACTTCAGGCGGCCATCCCCGCTGGCAAAATCCAGATCCACAAAGCGCAAGTGGGTGTTCGCTTCACCGCCCGGGCTTGCAGAAAGGTCCAGCGCCAGTCGACCGCTAGCGGTTGCGTCTGGCAATCCGAGACTTGCCAGCAAGCTGCGCGCGTAGCGATCAACGCCAACGTCCAACTGCTCGCTGTTGGCCGTAAGGGAATAGCTGCCGAATCCATTGGCGGAATCAGGATCGAGGTTTGCACTGGCGTCGACCACCAGCACGTTGCCATCGGCCCAATGGAATTTCGGGATGCTCCAACTGCGGGCCGCACTCTGTTGAGCAGTGACTTCGAGTTGAATGGGCGTACTCGGCAACAGGATGTAGGCCGGGCCAGCCAGTACTTCGCCTCCACTGAGCGTGAGTGCAAGTGACAGGTCAGTGGTCTCAGCCAGCGCCGCACGCAGCGTACCTTTTGCCTGAATTGCCGCCGCCGCCCAGCGTCCATCCTCGGTATCGAGGCCCATATCAGCGACAGACAGCGTTCCGACCAAGCCTGAGTCAGTTGCATCCTTGGCCCATGCCAGACGGGCATCAAGGGTGCCGCTGGTGAAACGTGCGTGCGGCAACGCCATCCCCAACAGTGACTGCAACCAATCCACCGGCAGATCGCCGATGGCAATCACCAATGACTCTGCCGCAACCGTTGAAGTTTCCACACTCACATCGGCCTGTCCATGCGAGAACTCGCCCAGCACGCCATCAGCGTTGATAGCGATTTGCAGATTTCCCGACGCCAGACCCTTCGCTGCAATCGGTCCTGCGCAAGACCAGCCATCTGCTTCGCGCTGCAAATTGCAGCGCCAACTCAGCTCGTCGAACTGCAGGCCAGATTCCATCAGGCGCAACCGACCTGCGCTCAGCTGAAGCTCACCATGAGTCGCACCAACCGGCCAGTCCAGGCTGAGCCGAATTGTCTTTGCCTCGATGTCCCCGCGACTCAGTCGCTCAGCGCGCACGCTCAGCTGCTCGGCCGAGGCCACCAGCGGCAGCAGCAACACGACCCCCAACCACCCGCTGCTGGAAACCCTGCGGATCAGGGAAAAACACCCCATGATCCGCTTGCTGGAGAGTGATGGCCGACGCATGCTTCCAGCATAATCGTGGACGCCATCGAGGTGCGCCAATGAAGCTGCTCGTGCTAGAGGATGATTCAGTCAGCCGAATGTTTCTGAGTGAGACGCTGGCCGCTGCCGGACACCAGGTCTGTGCCTTGGGTGATGGGCTTGAAGCTTTGGAGCGAGCGCAGCGTCATCGCTATGACGTATTGCTGTTGGACCTCAACGTGCCCGGACTGGCCGGCGATCAACTGCTTGCCGCACTACGGGCAGGGTCTGCCAACCCCGCCGCACCGCTGGCCAGCGCTGACTCGCGAGCCATCCTGTTGAGCGCCGACATGGATCAGCAACGTCGTGCCGCAATGCTTGCCGCCGGTTTTGCCGATGTGCTGATGAAGCCAATTGCTGCCGATGCCCTGCTGGCCGTCGTCGAGGCCACCGCCCAGGGATCAAATTCACCTGCGCTCGCCGTAACCAGTGCCGACCTGTGGGACGAGGCTGCCGCATTGGCGATGACCGGCGGCATCCACGCCACGGTGGTCGCGCTTCGCGGCTTGCTGCTAGGCGAACTGCCTGCTCAAAAGCGGCGGCTGGAACTAGCCTTTGCCGCCGGCGATACGGAAGTTGCTGCGGCAGAACTGCATCGCCTGCGCGCTGCCTGCGGATTCTGTGGTGCCGCGCAACTGGGTCTGGCGGCCAGGCAAGCCAGTGCGGTGCTGGCCGCGCGGCAGACCCCCGATACAGTCACCATCAACACCTTGTTGGCCGCCTGTGACCGGGTCATTCAGTCGGCAGAAGACACCGATTGAAGCTCCGCGAGTATTCGCCACGAACGCAACTCGCGACCGCCTAACCGCCAACGAATGACCCGTCGCATGAGTGCGCGCAATTCGGCTTGCAGCGCTGCGCTGGGAAGCACGTCTTGCGCCAGGGCGAGCAAGGATTCCCCGGATAGTGATTCAGGACTGTCGCGACGAGCCGCAATCGCGCCGCGCTCGGGATCGAATCGATAGCTGGCGTCGTGGTTGATCGGATTGCCGTTGGCATCCCGATCCAACTTCATCGCGTACCCCAGCGCAGCGATGAGGTCGCGCTCGAAGCACC
>JBBQQV010000106.1:0-8386 GCA_038215505.1 Lysobacterales bacterium | reverse complement strand
TTACGTCGTCATCACCTCGGTTGACCGCGATGATTTGCGCGACGGCGGGGCCGGCCATTTCGTCGAATGCATCCGCCACATCCGCGCACTGACGCCCAACATCTACATCGAAATCCTGACGCCCGACTTCGGTGGCCGCCTCGACCATCGGTCAGTACCTGCAGCCGTCCGGCGGCCACATGCCGGTGCGCCGCTATGTGGACCCGGGCACGTTCAAGATGTATGCGGAAGAAGCCCGCAAGATGGGCTTCCTGCACGCTGCCTCGGGCCCGCTGGTGCGCAGCTCGTACCATGCGGATCAGCAGGCGCATGCGGCAGGGGTGTTTTGATGTGTGTTCTGCGCAAAAGCCAAAACCCGGTGGAAGAAGTCTATTGGGTCGGTGTCAGCTCACCGGCGGCAGCGTCGACGGCGACCAGATCGTTTGCCCGCGTCACGGCGCGCGCTTCTGCATCCGCACCGGCGGGGCATTGTGCGCACCCGCTCACGAGCCGATCACCATTTTCCCCGTGCGCATCGACAACGGCGAGGTCCAGGTACGCAACAACCGCAGGGATGGACTCAAGCATTGAATCCGCTGAAGCAAAGGAACTCTCATGGCAGGCTTAGACAAAAACACTCCTTCCCCGACTGAAATCAAGCTGCATCAAAAATCGCGCGTGCTGGAAATCGCTTTCGCCGACGGCATGCACTTCAAGTTGCCCTATGAGTTCCTGCGTGTTTATTCACCCTCGGCGGAAGTGCGCGGTCACGGGCCGGGGCAAGAGGTACTGCAAATCGGCAAGCAGAATATCGAGATCACGCAACTCGAACCGGTTGGCACGTATGCGGTGCAACCGGTGTTTTCCGACGGCCACGATACCGGTCTCTATTCCTGGGACTATCTCTATAGCCTGGGCATGAATCAGGACGAAATGTGGCAACACTACTTGCGCCGCATGGAAGCCGCGAGCGCAAGCCGGGAGCCCGTGCCGGGTGCCGTCACGGAACGCCCCAAAGCAAAATAGCCACGCATGGACAGCCACCACGATTCCCTCCGCGGAAGCGGCGCAAGCGGAGAATATTGGGCAGACCCCGCTACGCCGCTCAAGGTCGTACTGATCAATCCCTACGAGCTGGGCCGGCAGCCGTTCGGCCTGGCCGAGCCGTCCGCATGGTTGAAGCAGGCCGGATTCAACGTGCAGTGCATCGATCTCTCATTGCAAAAGCTCGATTCGGCATTGCTTGCGGGTGCGAAGCTGGTGGCGCTGTACGTCGGCATGCACACCGCCACCCGCATCGCGGTCGAAGCCATTCCGCGCATCCGTGAAATGGCGCCGCACGCGCATCTGTGCGTGTACGGTCTGTATGCGCCGATGAACCAAAAGCTGCTGCGCGGCCTCGGCGTGAAAACCATTCTGGGCGGCGAGTTCGAGCCGGGGCTGCTGAGCCTGGCGCAGCGGCTGCGCGCTGGGGAAACGTGCGATGTGCAAATCGAACCCGTGGTGAATCTATCCAGAATAGACTTCATCACGCCTGATCGCACCGGCCTGCCGCACCTGCAACGCTACGCTCATTTGATATTGCCGGACGGCGCTAAAAAAGTGCTTGGCTTCATTGACGCAAGCCGAGGCTGCAAGCACCTGTGCCGCCACTGCCCGGTGGTTCCGGTCTATCAGGGCAAGTTCCGCGTGGTGCCGGTCGATGTGGTGCTGACTGACATCGTGCAGCAGGTGCAAGCAGGTGCTGAGCATATTTCCTTCGGCGACCCCGATTTTTTCAACGGCCCGACCCATGCCATGAAAGTGCTTGCGGCGATGCACGCCAAATTTCCCGACCTGAGCTTCGACGCCACCATCAAGATTCAGCACCTCATCAACCACGCCGAACTGCTGCCCCAGCTGAAGGCGGCGGGTTGTGTATTCATCCAATCGGCGGTTGAGTCGGTGGATGACAAGGTGCTGGAGTATTTCGCCAAAAACCACGCACGCACCGATTTTGAACGCGCTTTACAACTGTGTCGTGAAGCTGGCATATCCCTGGCTCCAACATTTGTGGCATTCACGCCCTGGACGACATTGGCGGGCTACCTCGACCTGCTGCGAACGCTGGTACGTTTGCGTCTGGTGGAGGCAGTGCCACCGATTCAGCTCTGCATTCGCCTGCTGGTGCCGGAAGGCTCCTATTTGCTTCAATTGCTTGGTTTCCGGGAGATGATCGAGGCGTTCGATGTGAAATTGCTTGGCTATCCGTGGCGGCACGCCGATCCTCGCGTGGACGCTTTGCAGCAAGCGGTGCAAGCCTGTGCCGCGCACGGCGATCAAGAGGGATTGGCGCGCAGCGACATATTCGAGCAAATTTGGCGGCTCGCGCACAACGCGCTCGACATCGAAGTGCTGCCACTCACCCGGGCGGATTTTGGCGAACCCATCGCACGCCTGTCCGAGCCTTGGTACTGCTGCGCCGAGCCCACCGAGCAACAACTGCAGAGCTTTTGAGCGGCCGGCCATGAAGCGCGTTCTGCTGCCATTGCCGACCACCAGTTACCGTAACGACGATTTTATCGCCACCGCAAAAAATTGAATATGGAAGTTATCAGCGTCGCAGATTATTGCCATCAACTCGCGCCGCTATAGGGCATGAATCCTTCTCGATTCAGAGAGAATGGCCAGCGCTGTTTGTTGATGACCTAAGGAGGTAGCAATGAGTAAAGTGTCGAGCACAGAGAAAATTCTTGGACTAAGCAAACCGCCGATCGCGATCGGCTTTTTCGAGTCGCCGCCCGCTGGCGTACCTCGGTGGGAAGGCGGGTCGGTTGCTGCGGGTTGCGTCTTCTGGGACAAAGCGATGAACGGGCAGACTTTTTATACGATTCCATCCGATCATTACAACTGCGCGGTTGGAAGTTACACCCACAAGATCGCGCTGCCGGCGGAGCACGCGCACGAACTGAATGACACGATTGCGTTCATGGTTGAAAACAACTACGTTGCCACCTCTGAAGTGCCGGGTATCCCCACACTGGCCAAATCCCCCAATACGGTGGCCTACGGCCCCGTGGACCGGGCTGGCTTCAAACCTGATGTGGTGCTGATTGCGGCGAAACCGGCGCAGGCCATGCTGATTTACGAAGCCGCCATCAAGGCGGGGACAGGTAGCGCTCTCACCAATGCTCTTGGTCGCCCGGCCTGCGCTGTCCTGCCACTGACCACGACCAACGGCCAGGCGTCAATCTCGCTCGGCTGTAAAGGCAACCGGACATTTACCGGCCTGCCGGACGAAGAAATGTATGTGGCCATTCCCGGTGACCAATGGGAAGCTGTCATCGATAAACTTACCGAAACGCACCAAGCCAACGTGGCGATGGAAAAGTATTACTCGAATCGAAAGACCCAGCTTGCCGCGCCTCAACACGGTATCGCAGGAAAGCTTTATCCATGAAGTGAGGCGCCGCCTGACTTGACGCTTAACTTGGGAGAAGGACTATGAGCCTGAACGTCGCGCAGAAACTGATCCAGTCGCATCTGCTGCGCGGTGACATGAACCCCGGCGAGGAGATCGGGATCCGCATCGACCAGACGCTCACCCAGGACGCCACCGGCACACTGGTGATGCTGGAGTTGGAGGCGATGGGCCTGGACCGCGTGAGGACCGAGGTCAGCGTCCAGTACGTGGACCACAACATCATCCAGGCGGACTACAAGAACCCTGACGACCACCTCTTCCTGCGCAGCGCCTGTCAGCGCTTCGGCGTATGGTACTCAGGGCCTGGAAACGGGGTAAGCCATCCGTGCCACCAGGAGAACTTCGGCAAGCCGGGCAAGACGCTCCTCGGCTCCGACAGCCACACGCCGGCGGGCGGTGCGATCGGCATGCTGGCCATCGGCGCCGGCGGTCTGGAAGTGGCGCTGGCGATGGCGGGTGAGCCGTTCTTCACGCGTATGCCGAAGATCTGGGGCGTGAAGCTCACCGGCCAGCTGCCGGACTGGGTGAGCGCCAAGGACGTGATCCTAGAAATGCTGCGCCGCCACGGCGTGGAGGGCGGACTGGGCCGGATCGTCGAGTACTACGGACCGGGGCTGGCCACGCTGAGCGCGATGGATCGACACGTGATCGCCAACATGGGCGCCGAGTTGGGCGCGACCACCACCGTTTTTCCGTCCGACCAGGAGGTGCGCCGCTTCCTGCGCGCGTGGCAGCGGGAAGCGGATTGGGTGGAGCTGGCCGCGGATCCCGGCGCCGCCTACGACGTGCACGACGAGATTGATCTGTCGAGCCTGGTCCCGCTGATCGCCATGCCGTCCAGCCCGGGAAATGTGTGCCCGGTCAGCGAAGTCGCAGGCGCGCAGATCTACCAGGCGTACATCGGCTCGTCGGCCAATCCCGGCTACCGTGACTTCGCCGTTTCCGCGATGATGGTGCAGGGTCGGCGAGTGAACGATCGCGTGTCGTTCGACATCAACCCCACGTCCCGGGCGCAGCTCGAAACGCTGGTGCGCGACGGGCACGTTGCCCACCTGCTCCACGCCGGCGCGCGGCTGCACCAGGCCGGCTGCAATGGCTGCATCGGCATGGGTCAGGCGCCAGCCACCAATGAACTCTCTCTGCGCACGGTGCCGCGCAACTTCCCCGGCCGCTCCGGCACGCGCGAGGACAAGGTGTGTCTGGTCAGCCCGGAGACCGCCACCGCGTCGGCGCTCACCGGCGTCATCACCGACCCGCGCACGCTCGGCATCCCCTATCCCCGCATTGCGGACCCGGACCACCCGATCATCAACCGCGAGATGTTCATGCCGCCGTTACCGCTTGAGGCGGCGCTGCACGTGGACCTCGTGAAGGGCCCGAACATCGCTTCGCTGCCGAACTTCGAGCCGCTGCCGGATGAAATCGAAGTGTCGGTTCTGCTCAAGGTGACGAACGATATTTCCACCGATGAGATCATGCCGCCAGGCTTGCGCGTGCTGCCGTTCCGCAGCAACATTCCCAGGATCGCCGAGTTCTCCTTCGACAGGCTCGATCCCACCTACGCCTTGCGAGCAAAGCAAGTGCCGGGTCACATAGTGGTGGCAGGGAACAATTACGGGCAAGGTTCGAGCCGCGAGCACGCCGCACTGGGCCCGCAGTACCTCGGGCTGCGCGCGGTGCTCGCCAAGGGTTTTGCGCGGATCCACGCGCAGAACCTGATCAACTTCGGCGTGCTGCCGCTGACCTTCGTCGACCCCGCCGACTACGACGGCATCCAGACTGGCGACGTGCTGCGCCTGCCCGGGCTGCGGCGCACGCTGACCGAGGGGAACGAGTTGGTGGTCGAGAACGTCACGCGCCGGTGCAAGTTCCCGGTGCGTCACAACATGTCGCCGCGACAAGTGCTGTTCTTGCTCAGCGGGGGATTGATCAACTGGATGAAAGTGCGCCTCTCCGGTTCACCCGAGTCTCGCGGCGCATGATCCAGCCGCATCGGCGAGCGGGCGTCAAGTTCACAATGCCCTCAGACCGGCTCAGACCGGCCCTGACTCATATTGACCCGTAACCGGTTGCGGGGTAGATTTCGATGAGAGGAGCGTTGAAATTCCTATGCCTAGAATAGTGAATTGCATCAAGCTCGGACGCGAAGCCGAGGGGCTCGATTTCCCGCCGTATCCGGGGGAACTCGGCAAGCGGATTTTTGAAAACGTGTCCAAGGAAGCGTGGAAAGCGTGGCTCGATCATCAGAAAATGCTGATGAATGAAAACCGGCTGAATCTCGCCGACGCCGCAGCACGCAAATATCTTGCCGAACAAATGGAAGCGTATTTTTTTGGCGCCGGTGCCGATGTGGTCGCAGGGTATGTAAAACCCGGCAGCAAATGAAAGCTCATTGGCTTGCGAGCACGACGTTACTCATTGCGCCAAGTGATTCTGGTTCCCGTGACCGGCCTCGCCGGTAATAGCCAATGGCCGGTGCGGTAGCGCGCCCGAAATCCAAGTGACGATCGCGGTAATGCATACCTCGCACGGCATCGCGGTGCGGATGGAGAGCGCGATGTGCGCGGAAGTCTTCGGCGATATTTGGCGGCTCGCCCACGCGGCCGCCGGACGGAAAGAACCGAGTCTCGACGGCGTCGATTCCGGCCGGCCCGTGCCCCGATTGTCCGAACCTTGGTATTGCTGCTCGGAACCGACGGAACAGCAACTGCAATCGTTCTGACCATGCCGCGCGTTTTGCTGCTCTTGCCCGCCGCCGGATATCGCAACGAGGATTTTCTCGCCGCGGCGCAAAAGCTCGGTGCGGAGGTGATAACCGCCGCCGACTACTGCCACCGACTCGCGCCGCTGATGGGCATGAGCCCGATTTTTTCGTTGCCCTTCGACCAGCCGGAAATCGCGGTCGAACAGGCGCTTGCCGCATTGGGGCGGCGCGTCGACGCCGTGCTGGCAGTGGACGACCACGGACTGGAACTGGCCGCGCTGCTGCGGCAAAAACTCGGGCTTCCAGGCAATCCGTTGCACGCGGTGCGTACCACCCGCGACAAGCTCGCGTTCCGGCGATTGCTCACGACGCATGGGTTCAACTGCCCGCATTTCCAGGTGGCGATCAGCGAAGCCGATGCCCTGGCACTTGCCCCGTCATTGCGATACCCCGTGGTGGTGAAAGCTCGGCGCTTGTCCGCCAGTCGCGGCGTTGTCCGTGCCGATGACGCGGCGTCGTTTGCCCAGGCGGTTGTCCGGGTGCGCCGAATCCAGGCTGTCGCCGATCGGGACGCCGCGTATCTTGGTCTGATCGTCGAAGCTTTCATCCCTGGCCGCGAATACGCGTTGGAAGGTTTGCTGGAAAATGGTGCGTTGCGTGTGCTCGCGTTATTCGACAAGCCCGACCCGCTCGATGGTCCGTATTTCGAGGAAACCCTTTACATCACACCGTCGCGCCTACCGACCGGCACGCAAGCGGCAATCGCCGCGGAAGTGCAGCGCGCGTGCGCGATGGCGGGGCTCACCGGCGGACCGCTGCATGCGGAAATGCGCGTCAACGATCAAGGCATCTGGCTTCTGGAAGTGGCGGCGCGCTCCATCGGCGGCCTGTGCGGCCGCGTACTCAATGAGCGCCTCGGCATGTCGCTCGAAGAACTGATCCTGCGTCATGCGCTCAACACGCCGCTGCCGATGTCGACCCACAGTGATGCGTCCGGTGTGATGATGATTCCGATACCCCAACGCGGCATCTTTCGTGGCGCAACGGGGCTGATGCGGGCGCGCGCGGTGGCGGGCGTCAGCGACATCCGGATCACCGCGCAACCCGGGCAAATGGTTGCACCACCACCGGAAGGCGGAGGTTATCTCGGCTTCATCTTCTCCCGCGCCGCTGGACCTGAGGCGGCCGAAGCCGCGCTGCGCACCGCCCACGCCGAGCTTGCCTTCGATATCCAGGCGGACTTGCCGGTGCCCCGGGCTTGCGCGCAATGACGGCCTGCCGTGTTCTCGCACGGACGTGCTGTTGACAGAAAGCCAAAGCGGCAGACAATTCGTCGAGCGAAGTGTGCGCCGGCCAGAAGATTCGAGCGAGTTACTGATCCATCGTTCGAGGAGCTATTGCAGCTTGATTTCGCCGTCGAACTTGACGTTGATTTTTAGGCCTGCAATGTCCAGCGTCACTTTCGCCGGGAAAGTTTCGGTACCCGCGATAACGCCGTCGGCGACTGCCTTTGCGACTGCCTGTTCGATTTCGCGCTGGGAATTGACGCCGACCATTTTCAAGAACTTGCGAATGCTGAGGTTGAACGTTTCTTCATTCACTGGCGATCTCCAATATTTTGCCAAGGATGCCCCGCACAACTCACGATGAAGGCCGGGTCAACCGGCGTGCGTGGTCACGGCGTCTCGCCCCGCCCCGGCCCGCGCGCGCGGGCCGACCAGGAACGCGGCGAGCGCCGGCAGCACGAAGATCGCGCCGAGCATGTTCACGACGAACATGAACGCGAGCAGTATGCCCATGTCCGCCTGAAACTTGAGCGCCGAGAAGGCCCAGGTGCCTACACCGATACCCATCGTTACTGCGGTGAACACCGCCGCCGTGCCGCGATCGCGCAGCGCCTGATAGTACGCCTCGCGCAAGCTCTCACCCTGGTCCTCCATACGGTGTTTCATCTGCTCGTAGAGGTAGATGCCGTAATCGACGCCGACGCCAACACCGAGCGCGATCACCGGCAGCGTGGAGACCTTGAGGCCGATGCCGAGCGTGGCCATCAGCGCGTTGCACAGGATCGAAACGAGCATGAGCGGAAGGATGATGCACAGCACCGCCTCCCAGGACCGGAAGGTGAGGAAGCAGAGCAGGGTGATCGCGCCGAACAACGCGAGCAGCATGGTCACTTCGGCGGCGTCGACCGCTTCGTTGGTGGCTGCCATCACGCCGACGTTGCCGCTGGCGAGCTT